>NZ_JAXGWW010000119.1:0-6233 GCF_040773105.1 Lentilactobacillus sp. | reverse complement strand
TTCCTAACAGGTAACCATTTCCAACTTGCGAGAAGAAGTCATGGTTGGCCGTTGATGTTGAAATACCGTTCATGACGACTGGATTAACGTCTTCTGCAGTATCTGGGAACAGTGGGTCTTGACCCAGGTTCATCAACGCTTTATTGGCGTTATAACGAATGAATGTCAGGACATCTTCTGTCCAACCGGTTTGATCGTACAGAATGTGGGTGTACTTTTCCTCATTGCCATATAATTTGTACAAGAAGTCATAGATCCAGTTTTTCATATCCTCTTGCTTTGCCTTTGACAATTGGTTAAAGCCAATTTGGAACTTGTAACCAATGTAGGTTCCGTGGACGGATTCATCACGTAAAATCAATTTGATGATTTCGGCAACGTTAGGAATCTTGTTGTGGCCCAGGTACCAAAGTGGGGTATAAAATCCTGAATAGAATAAGAAAGTTTCCAAGAAAACGCTGGCAACCTTTTTCTTAAGTGGATCGGGTTCGTTTTCGTAAATGTCACGAATCTTCAAGGCCTTATTTTGGAGAAATTCTTCACTGTCACTCCAGTCAAAAATTTCGTCAATCTGTTCAGGGGTGTTCAGAGTTGAGAAAATGGATGAATAACTTTTGGCATGAACAGATTCCATAAATTGGATGTTATTGAGGACGGCTGTTTCATGTTGGGTTTGAACATCTTTTCTCAATGATGCCATTCCTTCTTGGGATTGAAGGGTATCAAGCAGTGTCAAACCACCAAATACGTGGCCAACAACCCACTGATGGTCTTCGTCAAACGTCCGCCAATCAGATAAATCGTTAGATAACGGAATTCGCGTATCAAGCCAAAATTGTTCCGTCAGCTTTTCCCAGGTTGCTTTATCGATTTGATCATCAATGGCATTCCAGTTAATTGCACTATAATTCTCGGTCATGTTCTTCTCCTTTAAATGACGCAGCTTTCACATTCATTAGAACCAACTTCTTGCTGGTCATCTGTGAAAGTTCGAATGTAATAAATTGATTTGACGCCTTTTTTGTACGCGTAGTTTCTCAAAATGTTGAGATCCCGTGTGGTCATCTTATCAGTTCTGCCGTTTTTCCATTCGTACAAGCCTTCTGGAATTGTTGATCGCATGAAAAGCGTTAAAGCCATGCCCTGATCAATGTGTTCCTGAGCAGCAGCGTAAATGTCAATCACTTTTCGCATGTCCATGTCGTATGCGGAAGTGTAGTAGGGCATTGTATCGTTTGAAAGGTATGGAGCTGGGTAATAGATCTTACCGATTTTTGACTCCTGACGTTCTTCAATTCGGTTGATAATCGGATGAAGACTGGCAGTCGTGTCATTGATGTAAGAAATGGAGCCATTAGGGGCCACTGCAAGCCGGTTTTGGTGATAGAGGCCATATTCCATGACGGACTTCTTAAGTGCTTCCCAGTCTTCTTTTGAAGGGATCCAGTCGTCTTTGAACAACGCTTTAACTTTGTCGGATTTCGGTGCAAATGATGTTTCCAGGTACTTGTCGAAATAAGTGCCGTCCGCATACTTGCTCTTATCAAAGTCGGCAAACGTTTCCTGACGTTCTTTAGCGATCTTGTTAGATGCAACTAAACTCCAGTAGTTTAAAAGCATGAAGTAAACGCTGGTAAATTCAATTGATTCAGGTGAGCCATAATACATGTGGTGGTTCGCCAAGAAGCTGTGCAGGCCCATGCCGCCAAGTCCAATGGAATGGGATTCTTTGTTACCCTTTTGGATGGAAGGAACAACGTCAATGTTGGAGTGGTCAGTGACAAATGTTAATGCACGGACCATGCTTTCAACCGAGTGACCGAAATCATCGCCAGCCATCATATTGTTGATGTTTGTTGAACCCAGGTTGCAAGAAATATCTTTGCCCATCTTAATGTAGTGCTGTTGATTATCAACTGTCGATGGCGTTTGAACCTGAAGGATTTCAGAACACAAGTTACTCATGACGATACGGCCGGCGATCGGATTATCACGGTTGGCCGTGTCGATATTAATAATGTAAGGGTAGCCGGATTCTTGTTGGAGCTTACTGATTTCAGTTTCCAAGTCGCGGGCCTTGATCTTTTTCTTGGAGATCTTGTCATTAGCAACTAAATGATCATATTCCTTAGTAATGTCCACATATGAGAATGGCACGCCATATTCCCGTTCTACGTCGTAGGGGCTGAAGAGATACATATCAGCGTCCTGCTTAATTAATTCGTAGAACTTGTCGGGAACGGTCACACCCAACGAAAGGGTCTTCAATCGGACCTTTTCGTCGGCGTTTTCTTTCTTGGCACCTAAGAAGTCAATGATATCTGGGTGGAAGACTGATAAATAAACAACACCGGCGCCTTGACGCTGTCCCAACTGGTTTGAGTACGAAAAGCTGTCTTCCAATAATTTCATCACCGGAACCACACCGGATGCGGCGCCTTCAATATGTTTGATAGGTGCGCCGGCTTCACGGAGGTTGGAAAGATTAATACCAACGCCACCACCGATACGGGATAGTTGAAGGGCGGAATTGATGGTTCGACCAATGGTGTTCATGTCATCAGTGGTTTGGATCAAGAAGCAGGAAACAAATTCGCCACGATTTTCACGGCCGGCATTCAAAAAGCTGGGCGTTGCCGGTTGGTAACGTTGATGAACGATTTCATCAGCAAGGTCCATGGCCAATTGTTCGTCGCCGTCCGCAAAGAACAGTGCGTTTGCGGCGACCCGATCCAAAAAGCTTTCCAGGTAAGAGTCGTTGTCGTTACTCTTTAAGGCATATTGGGCATAGAACTTGTAGGCTGCCATGAATGACTTGAAGTGGAAGTCTTGATCATTTAAGTAGGCGTATAACTTTTCGATGAAGGCAAAATCGTATTTCTTAACGAAGTCAGCTTCATAATAATTGTTGTCGATTAAATAATCGAAGCGGGCCTTTAAGCTGTCGAAACGTTTGAGATTCGGTTCGACGTTTTCTTTCAAAAAGGCTTGAAGTGCCTCTTGGTCCTTTTGTAATGGGATCTGGCCATTGACTGGGATGTTAATTTCGTTGTTTAAATCGAAATAAGTGACATCTTTCAAGTTGTGAAGTGACATATTTAGTACCACGCTTTCTTATAATTGCGAATAAAAGGGGCGAGACCGTTTGTGGTTTCGCCCGCTAATCTGAAATCAATATGTTAGAATGGACAAAGGCGATTTATCCGGCAATCGAGTGAAGCTGATCAGGTCGAAAACCGCTAAATGCTTGTTTACCATCAACATCAACGACGGGAACAGCCATGAAGCCCCGTTGTTTAAGATAATCAATATATTGTGGTTGCTCGTTAATGTTATGCTCTTCGAACTCCACATTGTGTTCTGAAAGATAACGTTTTGTCATTTTGCATTGCATGCAGTTGTTCTTTGAATATAGTGTGATTTTAGCCATTGTTAACACTTCCCCTGTTTCTTTGAAATTTAATTTATGGTTCAAGTTTACACTAAATATCGTGAAATGCAACGATTAAAACACAATATATTGTGATAAAACTAATTGTAAACACCAAATATAGGTGACCATTATCAAAAACAACTTAGGAGATTTTTATGACAGACAATTCATTTTACTATTCAAAGAATCCAGACGTTGAATCCAATCCGCTGACGTGGAACTTTTCGTTACTTGGAAACAACTTAGTGTTTACTTCTGACAACGGTGTGTTTTCTAAGCATACCGTTGACTATGGCAGTCGCGTTTTGATTGATTACGTCGACTATGACCGGATCCCCGCTGGCAAAATCCTTGATATGGGAACCGGTTATGGCCCAATTGGCATTGCGATTGCCAAAGCGTTTCCCAAGCGCCAAGTCGACATGGTTGATGTCAATGAAGTCGCTTTGGCATTGGCCAAGAAGAATGCGGTTGCCAATCAGGTTGACAACGTCAAAATTTTTGAAAGTAATATTTATGATGCAGTCAGTGATTCATATGCCGCAATTATCACCAATCCACCAGTTCGAGCCGGTAAACAAGTTGTTGAACAGATGATTTCCGGTGCCCGCGACCACCTCGTTTTGGACGGGACACTGACCGTTGTGCTGCAAAAAAAGCAGGGGGCACCGTCCGCTAAGAAGCTAATGACGCAAGTATTTGGGAATTGCCAAATTTTAAAACGTGACAAAGGTTACTATATTCTACAAAGCATTCAGAAATCGTGAGGTTGAATCATGTTTCAAGCAGACGTTCAGTATATGAAGGCCGCCTTGGTCGAAGCACAGAAGGCATTTTTAATTGATGAGGTTCCAATTGGCGCTGTTGTGGTTCACAATGGTGACATTATTGGACGTGGTCATAATCTTCGGGAGCATTTAAATGACGGTGTCGCCCACGCAGAAATTATGGCCATTGAAGAAGCCTGTGGGGCATTAAATAGTTGGCGGCTGGTTGATTGTGATCTTTACGTGACCATTGAGCCGTGTTTAATGTGTTCCGGGGCGATCATCAATTCTCGAATCGATAATGTCTGTTTTGGTGCTCGTGATCCCAAGGCCGGAGCTGTTAGAAGCCTGTATACGGTTCTGGAAGATTCACGCTTGAATCATCGGGTTAATGTGATTGAGGGGCTACTGAGCGACCAATGCTCACAGATAATGAAGGCCTTTTTTCGGGCTGCTCGACAAAAAAGGAAGAATATCTCTGGCAATTCAAAGTGAATTACGTTATGATAGATATTGCCGCAAGGCCCTGAGGCAAGGGTCGGGTTACGAACTGTGTCAGGTCCGGAAGGAAGCAGCACTAAGTATCATCAGCCTTGTGCCTCTTGTACATAGAAATTAAGCTCTCAGCAGATTCTGCTGGGAGTATTTTTTTGTGCGAGTTTTTTTAATTGAAGAGCGGAACATGTTTTCGGATTTATGTTGGCATTCTTACAAATTTCACTATATAATTATTTAGACGTTCCAATTACACTTTTTTGCATTCGGCATTTTTATTTTGGAGGATTTGGTAATGAGCTATCAAGCATTATATCGGGTTTGGCGGCCTCAACGCTTTGACGAGATTGTCGGCCAGTCGATTATTACACGAACATTTAAAAACGCTCTAATTACTAAACAAATTAGTCATGCTTATTTGTTTACCGGCCCACGAGGCACTGGAAAAACATCTGCTGCCAAAATATTTGCCAAGGCGGTGAACTGTCACTTTTTGAAGGACGGCGAACCCTGCAACGAATGTGAGACTTGCAAGGCGATTAATGAGGGCAGCTTAAATGATGTCATTGAAATTGATGCTGCCTCGAACAACGGTGTTGAAGAGATCCGAGACATTCGGGATAAGGCAAAATACGCGCCAACCCAGGCGGACTACAAAGTTTACATTATTGATGAAGTCCACATGCTTTCGACGGGAGCCTTTAATGCATTGCTGAAAACACTTGAGGAGCCGCCAACCAACGTTATTTTTATTTTGGCAACCACTGAGCCCCATAAAATCCCGGCAACCATCATTTCGCGGACACAGAAGTTTGATTTTAAGCGGATTAAGCCCCAGGATATCCTGTCTCGAATGGAATATATTCTGGACCAAAAAAAAATTGCGTATGATGATAAGGCCCTTAAGCTGATTGCAAAGGCGGCTGAAGGCGGGATGCGGGATGCATTGAGTATCCTGGATCAGGCCATGTCTTACGGGGACAATCAGATCACATACGAAAACGCCTTGCTGGTTACTGGCAGCGTCACCAATGAGCTGTTGACAACTTACATGCAACAGGTTGTGGCTAAGGACACCAAGAGTGCCTTGATCACTATTCAAAAGATTTTGGATGAAGGTAAGGATGCCAGCCGATTCATTGAAGATTTAACCAGTTATAGTCAAGATATTTTGTTGTATCAGCAAGATCCCGGTATCGTTGAGGAAATGGAATTGGGCGTGATTGACGATCAGTTCAAGGAATTGAGTCAAAAAATCACTGATCAGGAAATTTATCAAATGATCAGCGAATTAAACGCCATTTCAAATTCATTGAGGTATACCGCCAATCCGGACGTCTATTTGGAAGTTCTGACGGTCAAAATAACGCATTTGGAACAACCAAAATCAACTAGTTCGGCGCCAGCTGCCGTTCACTCAACGAATCAGCAGGCACCGTCACCTGAGACGACGGTGGAAATCCAACAGTTGACTCAAGAGGTTGATCGGCTCAAAGCTGAAGTTGAGTCACTTAAACAGCAGGCTGGTTCGACGGTTG
>NZ_JAXGWW010000118.1:0-6247 GCF_040773105.1 Lentilactobacillus sp. | reverse complement strand
GGTAAGAAAGGCTTATTTTTCCGGGAAGGGCTCTACTTGCAACACATTTTCACGATACGTTGCCCAGTAAACATCCCGGATATTATCGATTCCCTGCTTGGAAAGCTCAGCGTCCAGCCACTCCTGGTCTTTTCCCATCACATCCAAAACATCGGGATCAATTTGGCCATCGACAATCACAGGATAGCGAATGCTGCCTTCTCCCCGATTCAAAACAGTCAGTTGGCCGTTTTGCTCCAAAATAGCCCGCTTAACATCTCTAATATCGTAAACTCCGGCTGTTCTAAGCTTGAAGTCCACGTCTTTGGCGGATAAGTTGGCGCGAATACAATTTTCGACCAGCATCTCACCGTTTCGAACCAGCGTGATCGGTTCGCCTTCAATAAACTTGCCAAACCAATGAATGTGGGTCTTGAGATAACGGGTCACCAGAATTAACAGCGCCCATAACAGAAGAATCACCAAGAATTGAGCCATTGTAATCGCCGGATTATAAATCACCCCGCCGATAATGCCACCAAGGACATAGTTTTGTAGTTGATCCATCGCCGATGTGGGTGCTAAATTTCCTTTACCGGTTAGATTGATTAAGACCGTAATAAATAAGAAACCAACGATTAGCTTTAATGCGACATCTGAATATGTAAACATGTTAGCGTGCCTCCTCAACTTTAATGCGACTGGACGAATCCAACTCAACTTTTTCCAACACAAAGGCCGTTCCATCAGCGTTGTAATCCACTCGATAGAAGCCATTCGGTGCCTTGACCATCAAATTTGCATTTTGGGTGGTCGAGTTAACGCTGACCTTTTCGGGTGGCAGTTCAAGCCGCTTGGCAACCTGCCTGACGGTTTGGGTAATCTGCCCGGTTTGTTTGGATGAAGATTGAATGGCACTAAAATCGTTATATTGAACTGCCAGCACTAACAGAAGCAGTGTCGCGACAATGATGCTTAAATCCTTGTATTTAATGTCCAACCGGTTGCGCAAATAGTGAATCAAAAACAAGATGAAAATAACTGCCAGCACGCTTAAAGCGATCACTCGCGCGTACTGCCAGTTACTTTGGGAACTTTTGAGATAGTCATACGTATAAAAAGTCATTGCGTTTCCCCCGCTTTATTTAAAGTCTTCTTAATTCTATCTCAAAGTTCATTTTTGGTAAAATGATTGCTAGTTGTTAATCCATTTCTTAATACTATTCCAACTGTAGTTATTGACAATAATCCGTGGCGTCTGCTTGAGATTACTGTGATTGGTCACAATGCCGTCATTCAACGTCAAAATCACCTTTAAGCCGGGTTGGTTGGAAAGAAACTTCTGGATCTGGGAATCACCACTTCCGTATGGATAGGTAAAAATCGGCGACCGGTAGCCCACTTTTTCCTTCAAAACTCTTTGGCTGGTCGCATAATCACGTGTAAACCTCGTGTAGTTGGACGGAATATTAAAAACTGGCGTCCCGTGATCGACCATGTAGTGCATATTATTCGTGTGGACGCCAAAGGTTACCAGCCCGTGTGCCCGCTTTTGAAGCCGTTGAATTGCCGGCCAAGTTGCCAGTTTAGTCCCCTGCTTGTACCAGCCGGTATTGCCGGTAATAATCGATTGGGTAAATGGATAATGTAACTTCTGGAGAACCGGGAAGGCATTTTCAATCGATGTCCGGTCGATATCATCAAACGTAATGACAACATACTTGCCATGAATGGGACGCTTGCTGTGGGCCATGGCCATCATTTGCTTAATTGAAATCACCTTGACGTGATGTGAGCGCAAATAATACATCTGCTTTTTAAATGACGGCAGGTTGACGTTAAAATCATGGAACTGGGTGTTAGGCGACACCGCCTCGTCAAATTTGACAAGCCCGGTTGGATTGAGAATGCGATGGTACGAAAAGACCATAATGCCATTTTTGACTCGTTGGTCCCGCTTCGAAATCGCAAAATCCGGCCGGTTTCCCAATTGATACTCAATATTGTGTCGAACGCTCACAGCCAGCAGTGCTAGAAAAATCACAATAAATCCGCTTAAAATCCACTTACGACTTGTCCTGCTCATGGCGTTTTGCCTCCCGTTCCAATTTTTTAATCCGCAGCCAGCCAAAGACTGTCATGAAACCAACCATTACCAATACCAGCATCGCAAATCTCGCGTAGGCATAATACGAAAGGTTCAAGAATAAATAGTCCGACACTAACGTATCCGAATAGGCATTGAGTAAAAAACAAACGTTGACGTAGATAATGTAAGTTGTCATCGCCCACAACATCACTAAAAAGATGAACCGCTCCAACCGTTTAAAAATCGAAGACCGTTTTCGAATAATCAGATTCGTTTCCTGTTTGTCTTTTTTCATCATCAAAGCCCCCGATCCGGACTGCTCCAGCTGCCGGAACGCTCAGGGTCAAGAAAGAATGATCCAAGGGCAGTCAAACAGCTGACCAGATTGATAAACCAGTAGAAAACAACGTATAACGGCAGCAGTGACAAGTCCTGCCATTTGATGAAATCAGATTCCTTGGAATCGGCATAGCCAATCCAAAACTGCACCAGACTAATCAGCAACAGCAAGAATAAAATCACGCCATCCATAATGATGTCACCAGTAAATAAAATGGTGATCAGATAAAAAAGCGTTACGAACGAACAACTAATCGCCCACAAATCACTGATGATCATATCAAGTAGCAGCCATTGTTCACTCAAATGGCCGGTAATAAACATCCCCCGGTTGCGGAACAAGACTTCAAAGCCACCCCGAGCCCAACGTCTTCTTTGGTGAATCAGGTCCATAATTTTTTCAGGAACCAGGCCACGGATTGCGGACAGTAACGGACTTGCCAGCCGTGTTGGTATAATCGCCAGGTGATGTCAATGTCTTCAGTGATTGCGTCAACATTCCACCAGCCAGCGTCGATGATCGCTGCTCTGCGATAGGCAACCACCACACCTGAAACCGTGGTGATATGGCCGATGACAAACGCCTGACCACGTTTGATGATGTCAATCACGCCCACGTATTCCAACAGCTGAAGACGGCCTAAAATACTCGTCCGATTTCGAACAATCGGCTTACCGGCAACTGCGCCTACTTTAGGATTGTCGTAAAAGCGTGCTAACATCGGCTCTAAGACATTTTTGTCAACGTAGCAGTCGGCATCCAGGCAAAGTAGGAATTCACCAGAAGCGACCTTCGTACCCTCGTTTAACGCGTTGGCTTTTCCCTTGTTGATCCTAATATCGACAATTTTAATTGGAAATTGCTCGTGATACCTTTTTTTAAGCGAATCCATGACCGCCAGCGTATTATCGTGACTGCCATCATTAATCAAAACCAACTCGATCTTTTGATACGTAATCTTGGCGATCGATTCCACCACTTGCGCAAGCGTTTCTTCTTCATTGTGGGCTGGAACCAAAATCGAAACCAACTCGTCAGGCTGTCCTGCATGAGTATTTCGAAGTGGAATCCGCCGTTCTTGAATCGAAAAAAAGATGGATCCGGTAATCCAAACGGTCGATACAATAACCGGATATAAAATCACAAAGTAACTGATTGTGTTCATAAGTAATCCCCCCAAAACAAATATGTTACCGATCCTCTGCTAGCTTTAAGAACGTTTTAATGAACTTATTGCTTGCCTGGTATACCTGCTGGTCCGTAATCGATCCAGCGGCGTCTGCCCAAAGTGAAACACTGCTGCCAACAATTCCCCGTTTCGACTTCAATGTTGTGTCATTATCGTTGTGCCAAAGTGTCGGTTTCCAATACTGCTTCATGTCACTAATCATGTAGTTCACGTTTTTCTTGGAAATATTTGCCTTCGAAAGGTTGAAATACAGGTAATAATCGTTATAGTTCAGCACCTTAAACCCGTGTTTGATCAGCTTCGGCATTGAGGCCCAGTACTTTTGTCGTTGTTTCCCGAGACTTCCGTGTTGATCGGCCGTCCAACTCCAGTAGGTCACTTGAATGTCTTTATTGAGCTTGCTTAAGCTGCTGTTCAAGAAGCCATCGTTCCATGCTTCAGGAATAAAGCCCATTTTCTCCACGTTTTGACTCGTTGCGTTCAAGTATTTAACGTAGGGCGCATTACTTTTCACCTTGTCTGTAAATTCATCCCCGCCTAAATGAAATCGGGCATTACTCTGATTGGCAAAGTCTTCTCCGACTTCATCATTGAGCTTGTTAACAAACTGAATGCCGGCCTGATTAAGATGAATTTCATCACGATAACTCTTGGAATACCAGCTGACCTGCTTAGCCAACTTGGCCTTGCCGTTTGCTTTCATGGTTTCAACCAAGGCCGTGACGTGGGCCGGTGTATCAATTTCTGGAATCAACGTAATCCCCTGCCGCTTAGCGTCTTTAACCAGGCTTTTGATCTCTGCTTGGCTATAGAAAAACTGATTGGTTTTCTTGTTATGCCAAACGCCGTTAATTTTCCTGGCGTTTTTGATCGATTGGCCAACGTAGTTATTTTCAATCGCAAAGTCCTTGTCATCGCTAAAATGAAGCTGGATAAAGCTGCCGTGATTATCGGCAACCAAGTGAATATACTTTCTCAACGTTGATACCCGGTAGTGTCTCCGCGACACATCCAGCGTCACGCCATTGAATTTCCCGTATTCCGTATTTGAACTTGAATGGGTTGTTGCGGCTTTATGAGCTGTGCATCCCATCAATAAGACCATTAAAGGCATTAGTACCAGCCAACTCTTATGTACCATGTAAGGTTCCCCCGATAATTCAAATTTTGAAACATATTTGTAACATTTAATCAGGGTCCATATTAACAAACTTCAAAAAAAATTCTATCAACAAGTCCATTTTCCAACGAAACGTTAGACTCTCTTAACAATTAATGAGATTATTATTAGAATGACTTGTTATTGTGAACAAATTGGGAATAGGTCAATTAAAAGGGGGCCACATCAGCTTTCTCGGCTAATGCGGCCCCCTCATCAAAAGGTCATATTATTAATTTTAATCAGTTCGACTTAAACACTTCGACGCTTGAAGATAACGTAGCTGATCGCCATAAAGATCGCGGTGTACACTAAACTTCCAGCGACCATTTCCGGTGTTGAAAGCAGCGTCATTTTATGAAACGAGCTTGAGACCAGTTGATTTGATAGATTCATCATGTTCAGCGGGTTCCACTTGAGCCATTCCCACTTTTGCATCAATACGAACATGATGTTGGACACGATGCTAAGCGCAAAATAGCCGATAATTCCAATTGAAATTGCGGCAGCTGTACTTTTGAAAATGTTGGCCAGTAATAAAACCAGGCTCAATACCAACCAAATGGTTAAAAAGGACCCAACAATTCCCAGCCATTGCGTTTCCATCACCGTATGACCACCTGAATATTTATCGGAAAGCTGAAATTTGTCGTTGAACAACACAACCTTCATAAGAAGTGACCAGACGAATGCGACAACGTAAAAATAAATTGAGTAAAGTAACATGGTAATCCATTTGCTGACAAGAATCTCACCACGGTAATACTTTCGATACAGTAGTTCTTTTATCGTGCCATATTGAAACTCCATAGCAATAATCGAACTGCAGGCTGCAATCATGAACAACACAATCCAGTTGATACCGGTGAACAGTTGGACAAACCGATCCTGCGGCTGACCCCAGTACTTCGGATGGCTACGACTCAACACCGCAAACAAAGTCATCAAAATCAAAAGCGTTGCCGAAACCGCATAGGTACTTTTCTTGTGGAGCAACTTAAAAGTTTCTTGTTTTACTAACGTTATCATTCTATGACTCCTTTACTTTGTCGTTTTTAAGCAGGTTCAAAAGGGATGTTTCCAAATCACTGTGGACATGTTGAACGTCTTCAATATCAACGCCATTATCAGACAATAATTTGATCACATCGGCCATCTTGGTCTGCTCGGTTTCGATGATACTTAACTTATCGCCGTCATCAAGTTGATAGCCATTTTGGCTCAACACGTCCTTGGCTTTGGCATCGTCAGAAGTCTGCAAAACAAGTAACTTCTTGCTGCCACTTTCAAGTTCGGCCATGCTTTGGGTGTAAACGATCTGCCCCTTGTCAATGACAACCAAATCATCAACCAACTTTTCCAATTCACTTAAGATATGACTGGAAATTAAGAAAGTTGTGCCTTGCTTAGCCAAGTCCAAGATAATTTTCCGCAAATCCTTGTTAGCTTGTGGATCAAGCCCATTCATCGGTTCGTCCAGGATGACAAACT
>NZ_JAXGWW010000117.1:0-6272 GCF_040773105.1 Lentilactobacillus sp. | reverse complement strand
AAGCATTACACTAAATGGTATGATGGCTCGGTAGCTCAGTTGGTAGAGCAATGCATTGAAGCTGCATGTGTCGGCGGTTCGATTCCGTCCCGCGCCATTTATGGTGGGGTAGCGAAGTCTGGCTAAACGCGGCGGACTGTAAATCCGCTCCTTCGGGTTCGGTGGTTCGAATCCACTCCCCACCATTCATAGGGATATAGTTTAAAGGTAGAACTACGGTCTCCAAAACCGTCGGTGTGGGTTCAACTCCTACTATCCCTGTTAATAATACTATGGCGGTATTGGTGAAGTGGTTAACACATCGGTTTGTGGATCCGACACGCGTGGGTTCGATTCCCACATACCGCCTTTTGATTGGGTTATAGCCAAGTGGTAAGGCAACAGACTTTGACTCTGTCATGCGCTGGTTCGAATCCAGCTAACCCAGTTTGGGTTAGCCAAAGTTATGGCGGTATAGCCAAGTGGTAAGGCAGAGGTCTGCAAAACCTTCATCGTCGGTTCGAATCCGATTACCGCCTTTGTCCATTTATTGGCCAATCAAATATTATTTTGCCGGAGTGGCGGAATTGGCAGACGCGCTGGACTCAAAATCCAGTGATCGTTGAGATCGTGTGGGTTCGAACCCCACCTCCGGTACTAAGTAGCCACATAGCGTATTTATAAAAGAAGTGAAACGTTGATATATCAGCGTTTCACTTCTTTTTTTGTATTCTCGACCACATAGATTCACGTACTTTATTGAACTTTGGTGGAACAAAGCGGCACATTGAACCTTTTTATAGACAAGCAGTTATCACAATTGATGGCTTAGTACACAAAAAAACAAAAATGACTTCTAAAATAATGATCTAAATATATAATATTGTATATTATATATTTAGAGAGAATATAAAAATATTATATATTAAATCACATATTAATGTTATTATATAAGGGTAGTCATATAATATTATTTTTGGGAGGGGACACTATGAATACGGGCTATAGTTATAAGCGCTTGACCAAAGTTTTAGTATTCACTTTAGTTGCGGCATTTTCAATCTTGATTGCTGGTGGTTTTGCTATTTTTAAAAACGAGGCACCACGACCGAGTCAGATTGTGAATCAAAACGGGACCGAACTGATTTCGAAACAATCGTTACTATCTGGTCAGGCGGTCTATGAAAAATATGGGTTGGCAGATTATGGGACTTATTTGGGGAATGGATCCTATTTAGGCCCTGATTATACTGCTCAATCACTTCATATTTACTTGAAGGGAATGGACCAATACTATGCGCAATCCTTGTACCGAAAGGACTTTAAAAAGTTAAATGAACTTCAACAAGGTGGGATTAAGGCGCAGGTCAAAAAGGAAATTAAGGTTAACCGCTACGATGCCAAGAAACAAACGTTGACATTGACAGCCGCACAAACTGCTGGGCTCAAAACACTTCAAAGCTATTATAGAAAAGAATTTATTAATAATCCTGAGCAGGCAGGTCTTCCAGCATCAATGATTAACCAAAATAAAACGGATGCCTTTATGTACAAAGGAAATAAAATCGATCAACTCACCAGCTTTTTTTTCTGGGGAGCGTGGTTGTCATCTACCAATCGACCGGATCGCAGCTTTACCTACACTAATAATTGGCCGTACGATCAGGATGCGGGTAACGTGATGCCGGCTGAGGCAATGGTTTGGACCGCAATTTCGGTGGCAATTTTAGTTGTTGGAATTGGTGTCATCATTTACTTCCAACGACGCTATCAGTTTGATATGGAATCTAGGTATTTGCCAGACTCACCGGTAGATATCAATCCGGATTCACCAATCACAACGAGTCAAAGAAAAGTTCCAAAATATTTCGTTATTGTGATGCTCATGTTCTTGCTACAAATCTTGATGGGTGAGCTGATGGCCCATTACTACGTTGAGAATTCATTCTTTGGATTACCATTACAAAACATTTGGCCGTTTAACGTTGCGAAAGCTTGGCACCTGCAGCTTGTTATTGTCTGGGTTGCAACCACTTGGCTTGCAACTGGAATTTATATTGTTCCCCGCGTATTGAGGCGTGAACCACGTAATCAGGGAAAACTAGTCGACCTATTGTTCTGGGGACTGATTATCTGTGTGGGTGGCTCCATGCTTGGAGAATGGGGATCAACTTTAGGAATTATCAATAAAAACTGGTGGCTATTTGGTAATTCCGGCTGGGAATATCTTGAGTTAGGTAAGTTCTGGCAGATTGTCTTTATCCTTGCGATGATTCTCTGGGTTGTGATTTTGATGCGGGGCTTTATTCCAGCAATGAAACGTAAATTCGATTACGATCGTACCCGCTTGACGACACTTTTATTCTGTGGTGCTATCGCAATTCCTGCTTTTTATTTAGCTTCACTATTCATTTTGCCAAATTCTCATGTAACCTTTGCTGATTATTGGCGCTGGTGGATTGTCCATCTTTGGGTTGAAGGGATATTCGAATCCTTCGCGGTCATCTTGATTGGCTGGTTGATGGTGGATATGAAATTAACGACGGTTCGTTCAACTGTCCGGGCACTTTATTTCCAGGTCATTCTACTCTTGGGGTCCGGCGTTGTTGGAATGGGGCATCATTACTTCTGGGAAGGCGACCATTCCGTTTGGTTAGCATTGGGAGCCTGTTTCTCAGCACTAGAAATCGTCCCGTTATGTCTGCTGGTCTGGGAAGCGTATACGCATTATCGAGTATACAAGGACACCCAAAAAGTCTTTCCATACAAAGGAACCTTTATTTTCCTGATGTGGACTGGAATTTGGAACGCGGTGGGTGCTGGTGCTTTGGGATTCTTAATCAACGCTCCAGCAATCAACTACTTCGAACACGGTACCCAGTGGACTTCGGCGCATGCTCACGCATCAATGGCTGGCGTCTACGGAATGTTCTCGATTGCAATCATGCTTTATACTTTGCGGAACGTGACAAAGAAATCGTTGTGGACACCCAAAATGGAAAAAGCTGTCAGTTGGGCGGCTTGGTTAACTAATATTGGTTTGGCTGGAATGGTCTTCATAACACTCTTGCCAGTTGGCCAGATTCAGCTAATGGACGCGCTTAAAAATGGATACTGGCATGCTCGGTTGCTCAGTTTCTATCATCAACCTGACGTTGCCGCCTTGCTGTGGGCTAGAATGGCCCCAGATTTGATCTTTACTGCTGGCGTGGTTGTTTTACTCGTTATTGTAGTTAAGGCGTTCTTCAACCTTAAGAAAGATGATAATAAGGGAGCACAACAAGCTTTGGAAAAACTAGCGGTTCAAGATGAACAAGAAGATGCCGCTGAATTAAGAGATTAGCAACATTTGATTGAGCGAATTTTCAATTCAAAAACAGCTGGTTTAAAAAGTTGGATAGCAAAAAAGGCCTTGATCAGTCACGGATCAAGGCCTTTTTAACTACAAATCAACTCGATATTCCAAGTTGACATTGTGACTTTGTGTTTTTGAAATCCTAAAAAAGCAATAATTCTCCAATGAGAAATCGTTGCACTTAATACCATTCGATTACCGACCCATTCCACAGCCGCGTTCTACACGTGGTTGAACCTGGTGTGGGGTTTGACAATAGTGGGTGATGCCAACCGCCCCGGTGCACAACGTGAGGGCAGAAGCACATACTAATAAGAACTTCATTTTACTCACCAGCCTTTTTGATATTCCGACATCTTTACAAGCTCATTTTACCATAGTTATCGAACCATCAAAAAAGAAGTTGAGCACTTGGCCCAACTTCTTTTTATTACACATTGAGAATTTTATTTAGAAAATCTTGTAATCGTGGATTCGTCGGGTGGTCGAAAATTTGGTCCGGCGTGCCTTGTTCAAGGATTTGACCGTCATCAACGAAGACAACCCGGTCAGCTACTTCTTTCGCAAAGCCCATTTCATGGGTAACGACGACCATTGTCATCCCTTGTTTGGCCAGACGTTTCATTACTTCCAAAACATCACCGACCATTTCAGGATCAAGCGCGGATGTTGGCTCATCAAAAAGCATGATATCCGGATTCATTGCCAGCGCACGGGCAATCGCAACCCGTTGCTGCTGACCACCGGAGAGGGATTGAACGGTCGCATCAAACTTTTCTTCCAAACCAACTGTGGCCAGTAACTTACGAGCTTCTTTGGCAGCATCGTCCTTTGAGACTTTTTTAAGTTCAACCGGTGCCAGCATAATGTTCTCGCCAACAGTCAGGTTCTTGAATAAGTTAAAGTGTTGAAACACCATTCCGATATTTTCTCGAACCAAATTGATATCAACGCCATCCTTTGCGATATCAACGTTATCGATGACAATCGAGCCGGATGTCGGTTCCTCAAGCTTATTCAAGTTTCGAAGGAGGGTACTTTTACCAGACCCGGATGGGCCGATGATGACGACCACCTCATTATTTTCAACGGTTAAGTTGATGCCTTTTAGGACTTCGTTATCGCCAAATGTTTTGACTAAATTTGTTACTTTTACTTTTTCACTCATACCTTAGTTCTCCTTTGTACCCAGTTCGATAACCAAGTTAACAACGTAATGATGATCAGGTAAATTGCCGCAACAATTGTCCAAACTTTGAAGCCTTCCAAGTTTCGGGCAATGATAATCTTACCGGTTTGAGTCAGTTCCAGCAATCCGATAATCGATAGGATTGAGGTATCCTTTAATGTAATTATAAACTGGTTGATAAATGATGGCACCATGATTCGAATGCCTTGTGGCAGAATAATCTTGCGCATTGATTTTCCGAAAGGCAGTCCTAAACTTCGCGCGGCCTCCATCTGTCCGGGATCAACAGCTTGAATACCGCCCTTCACAAATGCCGCGATATACGCGCCTTCGTTAAACGTCAACGTAACGACTCCGGCCACAAATGCTGGAATCTTTTGGCCAGTCAAGCTCGGAATTCCCGTGTAGATAAACAACGCCAAAACCAGCAGTGGCATTCCTCTAAAGATATAAATCAAAGTGGTCGAAAGGCCATTACTAAACTTACTTGGGACAACGCCCATCAATCCAACCAGAACACCAAAAATGGTGGCGAAGAAGATTGAGACCACTGTCAGCCAAAGAGTTTCTTGGAGTCCGGAGAGAAGGGCACCGGCGTTTTGCTTGATCAAACCGACAAATGTCCGGTCTTCAGCGTCGTTACCAGATGTTTTTGCAGCCGACTTAATTTCGTCGGCACCCAAGTATTTGGCTTTGATATCGTCGTAAGTGCCACTGGCCTTTAAATCTTCCAGACCGTTGTTGAAGGCCTGTAAAAGTGCCTGATTATGGCCTTTTTTAACCGCAAAGCCATAGGGCGCATTCAATGCCGGCTTGGTCACAATCTTGAGCTTCGTCCCTTGCTTAATCGCATATTGCATGACTGGATGATCTTCGAAACAGGCAATTGAGTTGCCGGTTGTAACATCCTGGTACATGTTATTTGAATCATCAAAAGTAACCACTTTGAAGCCGTACTTTTTCTTCATGCTGTTGGCGTAATCGGCACCTGAAGTTCCGGTCTTTACCGCAACTCGTTTACCACGCAACTGCGATAGTTTATGAATCTTGCTGTTCTTGGCGACCGCCATCACAACCCCTGAATTGAAGTAGGGCTTTGAAAAGTCAAACTGGTCTTTTCGTTCATTGGTGATTGACATTCCGGCAATCACACCATCAGCCTGGCCCGATTCAACCGCCTGGACGGCAGCGTTAAACCCAAGTGCTTTAATCTTAACCTTAAAGCCCTGCTCGTTGGCAATTGCTCGAATTAAATCCATATCAATTCCAACGTATTGATTCTTTTTGTTGGCAAATTCAAAGGGTGGGAAGGTTACGTCAGTTCCGATAATAAACGTCTTTCCTTTAACCTGTGAATTGGTCTTGGTCCCCAGATATTGACCAACTATCTTGTCGTAGGTTCCGTTGGCTTTGATCTTTTTGAGACCTGCGTTGAATTTCTTGATTAATTGCTTGTGGGTGCCCTTTTTGACACCGAAGCCATACCAGCCTTGATTTGCCGGTTTGGTCGCAATTTGGAGCTTTAAGCCGTGTTTAATGCCATACTGAAGAACGGGTTGGTCATCAAAACATGCCACCGAGTTTCCCGTCGTCACGTCTTGGTACATATTATCCGAATCGTCAAAGGTGACTGTTTTAAAGCCATACTTCTTTTTGAGACTATTGGCGTAATCAGCCGCAGCCGTACCAGTCTTCAAAGCAACTTTTTTGCCACGTAGTTGTTTGAAACTAGTAATATTGCTGCCTTTT
>NZ_JAXGWW010000116.1:0-6349 GCF_040773105.1 Lentilactobacillus sp. | reverse complement strand
TTTCTTTTGATTTCAACACTCAAAAGTCTATCACAAATGGCTTTTTAAATTTCTAACTTAATTTTACAAACAGGGAACCTTAAACGTTTGGTTGAGGATCCTTTGCGTTGACCCGGTCACCTTCGATAACGTCGACGTGTTATAAACGTGATTGCGCAGTGCATACTTGCCGCTCTTAATCGTGATTGACTTGTTGGAATCATTATATGTGACTGGATTGAAGCTCAAGGCCTTTGAGAAAACCCAATATTTTTGGGCATTGGCAGCCTTATTGAAACGAATCCGGTACCAAGTTGACTTCGACGGCATCTTGACGCCCCGGGAGTCGACGTAAACCTTCTTGCCGGTATACGCCGGAAGAGACGCCCAACTGTAGCTATAAGTGCTGTATCCGGCATCCTTAACGTGATTGTATAAACGATAGCGGCTGAAGGTGGGAAGAAGCGTTGCGGTTTCGTTGCCTTGACCGCGATAATATTTAACAGCCGCCTGCTGGGAAGCAGAGTTGGCGTTCAGTGCCCCACTGGTGTCTGATGTTTGATTGGTAGTTGACGAGCTGGTCGAAGCTGAACTGTTGCCATAATAATGTTTAACCAGGGCATAAAAATCATTCATGGTATAAGCCTCACCAAAATAGGTTTGGCCGGCCTTGGCGTAATAGCCGTCCGGATCGACATGGTCTGATCCACCCAGGTATTTGGCAACTGCTTTGTGTGACCAGACTGTCCCCTTGCCATCATTAACCGCGTTATTGAGTGGCAAATTATACTGGTGCAGTAACTCTGCCGTATAATTGGCGGCATTATTGACTTCTTTGGCAAACGCAGCCTTACTGTGAACTTCGACTTGTTCGAACTGTATGAACCGTCCGTTACCTGGAAATCCACAGCCCCACGCCAAATAGTTGGTGTCGGCAATGTTAATCACCCGGGACGCATCCACGTATGAATGAACAAAGGCATTTTGATAGTTGCGTTTCATGTAGGCAATTTCACCGTAAATCGTCGAACTGGGGTTGCCGGTTTCGTGCACAACGACGCCAGTGGGTGCCCCGGCCGTATAAGCGTTTTTCGGAAAGCCGCTCCAGATGGATTTGGTCACATTAGCCGGTGTCAGGTGTTGGTTGAAAATATATGAATTAACAGCCGAGTCGGCAGCCACACGCTCAGAATGGATCAGAAGTGCTGAAACGCTCAGGCCCACAGAGGCAATGACAATAACGGCAAATCTTCGAATGGATTTATGTAAGTTCAAAACAATCCCCCCAATGCTGTACACTCATTTCGGTAACAGTATCTGTATCGTATCATATTCCACTATGTGTGAAAAGTTCGCAAACTCAATCGGCTCAAAATGAGAAAAATGGCAAAATAAAAAGTAGGCCGCTAAGCCTACTTTTAAGAACTGCTCCGGCTGGGTTCGAACCAGCGACCTCTTGATTAACAGTCAATTATTCTACCACTGAACTACGGAGCAAAAATATTCAATTACTAACGAGCACTATGATAATATATCATATTCATCGTTGGTTGACAACAAGAATGTATAAAAAAAGATTTTTTGCGCTTTGAGAATCCCGAAAGATCTCAACTGCTCCGGCTGGGTTCGAACCAGCGACCTCTTGATTAACAGTCAATTATTCTACCACTGAACTACGGAGCAAAAATATTTTCTTTAAAAACGACATATATATTTATATCATATCCACGGAAAATATGCAAACCAAAATTTCATTTAAATTTCATTAAGCCCCTAACTAATGTGATTTTCTTTCAGAATAATGTCAACTTCCTTCTGCATTTCAGGGGTTTTCCGCCATTCTTCAAAATGATCCATGTTTTCATCAGGCATGGTGTAATTCTCGTTGACGTATTGCTCATATTTTGCGACGTGAGGTGAGTGCGGGATGTTTAGCTGTAATATCCTTACCTGCTTGATAAAACCTCTCTCAGCGGCTAATTCTGCCCTTCCGTTTTGAACCATGTTACTGATCTCGATGTACTTTGTGCCATCATTTCTGGTAATCTCTTCAATCAACGTTAAAACCTCATGACTTTTCAATGTTTTGCCTCCTTTGACATTGACCATCATATAATTATACATAAAAAAACTGGCGTTATAAAGACGTCAGCTTTTTAAGAGAGAAAGAGAATTGATTAGAAGGTATTTATTTAGTACCCGAACATAATATACTCAATATTGTAAGCGCTGTCAACTACATTTAAAAATAAATGAGATCTTTTGCGGCGACGCGCGATCTCATCTACTGAATTTCAAAACTTTATTCTGTCCCAGGTAAATGTAAGGTGTGTGATGGATGCACGATTGAAACCGGGTTATCAATGACGTGTTCGAGCGAGTGGCCCGAAACGTTAACCAAACAGAAGAAAACCACCACGATCAAAACCGCCCAGGTTAACAGCTGGTTCCAAACTGACATTTTTTCACTAATCACCGAACCATAGAACCGTTTCTGGACCTTAGCCGGGATATCCTTGGCTTCTGGATTGGCAGCTTGTTCCTGTTCGGTAACCTTCTTTTGGTAATTTTGAATGCTGAAGTTCTTTTGGATACTCTTTCGTTCCGACTCAAACTTATGCTTTTCTTTTTTACTGAGTTTTTTAAACCACTGAGTAAACTCACGGTATTGGCTGGTGACTTCTTTAGTATCACCGACCATTTTAAGTTCGCCATAGTTAATCCAAGCGACTCTGTCACAAAGCATTTCAATCTGCTTCAAAGAATGGCTGACAAAAATAATGGTCTTTCCTTCAGCTTTAAACTCGGTAATTTTGTCAACACACTTCTGGTAGAACGTATCATCACCAACCGATAACGCTTCGTCAATAATCAAGATATCCGGGTTGATATGCACGGCAATAGCAAATCCCAGCCGCGAACGCATCCCGCTTGAATAGCTCTTAACCGGTTGGTCAACGAAATCCCCAATGTCAGCAAATGCAATAATGTCGGGCATTAATTCGTCGATTTCTTCATTAGTCAGCCCCTGCATCAGTGACTTCAAGCGGATATTTTCCCGTCCGGTTAAATTACTTCTCAATCCGGCATGGATCGCCACGATTGAAGTTTCGCCACGAACATCAACGTACCCGGTCGTTTGGGGGATAATGCCGGAAATAATGTTTGAAATTGTTGACTTACCAGAACCGTTGACCCCGATCAGGCCCATTGTTTCACCTGGTTGAATGGTCAATGTAATACCCATCAGTGACCAAAAATGGGGAACTGGTTTTTTAGACAGCGAAAAAAAGGATCTCAGCTTTTCTGACTGCGTCTTAAAGAGTTCGTACTCCTTGGTAACATTTTCTACTTTTACTTTATAATCATTTTCCATTGTTTCTCTCCTAGTTTAAGAAACTCTAAATTCACGAGTAACATTATAACAAATATTGCAGCGAAAAAAAGGGTTCACAAATAATCTTTGCGAACCCTTAAATAACTACTTCTCAACGATGTTTTGCAAAGGGAGGCTATTAAATTGGATAACCGGGTCCCCCTGATTAATCTTGGTTGCACCCTTCGTGTTAAATACAAAGTTTGGAATAATTCGCTTGGGAATACTATTAATCTTTGATTGGGCATTTTCGGCCCGGACTTCAGCCTCCTGCTTCTTGTTACCTGCAAGTTGTTTGTCCAATGATGCATCAATCTTGGAGTTGATATCTCCCGAACTCACTGATCCGTCAAGCTTATTCAAATCGTATTTGACGATGATGGCGTTCAGCTTGTTGCCGTACTCCATGTCGGTCGCATAGGTTAATGACAGGGCCATCGCCGCATCACTTGACGTTGGGGCGTTATTTGTCCAGGTTCCGGAATAATAATTCGAATCCGTTAACGTCCCATGGCGTAAAAGATACGCATTATCCTTGATTGAAGCTTCAATGGTTGGATACTTTTTAAAGGCGGCAGCAGTCATGTAATGTTTACCATTTGCCGTGTATTCACCGGTACTCATCGTCACGGATTGGCCATTATAACTGCCTTTAACGCCAAAGTAATTGTTGGCGTCCAACGATAACTCGGACCGGCCAAAATCGCTTTCAACGATTGCCTGAGCCATCATAACCGATGGATAAAGATGATTTTGTTTGCTAACCTTGACGACCGGGTCCTTTAAACGATTGATAAAGTCAGTTTCGACACTGGCGTTTGCTATATTTGCTTGCACAAAACAAAAGCCGATAACCGCAATCGCTGCAGCCAGGGCTTTCATCATGACGTGTACACATTGCTTAGTAATTCTAAAAACCTCCCAATCACCCTCATAATTGATGATTTTTTATTATGAAGGACGACTCGCTGTTAACTTATGAGAAAAACGATGCCGGAACCCAATACTTGGCCGAAGAACTCGGACTCGAAATTCGATACCAAATAGAGCCATCACTGACTTTATAACCCATCTTATCGACAGTAACCTTCGTTCCAACACTTAAATTAACTTGACTTAGTTTGTAGTGCTTCTGTAAATTGCCGGTTGCGTTGGCGTGATCATACAGATAAGTCGAGCTGGCGTTCTTGGATACCGACTTGACCGCCTTATGATTAACTACCGCGACCGATCCAGGATATGATACTACATCTGAGCCTTTAATCCAACCTTTAGTCTTACCATCGGAAATTTTGTACCACAAAACTAATCCCTTGGATGACTTTTGTAAAGCGGTTTTGCTGACATTATAACCCTTATTGACGGCCGCTAAAGTTTTCACTTTTTTGACCGGCTTGGACAACAAGCTTGAGCCGACAATGTGATTATAAATATAACCATTTGACGTCTTACTTGGCGTCAAAGCCCCAGTTGCTGAACCGGAATAAGTTGTCGCAAATTGAAGTGCAGGTGCACTAACCCAGAACTTTTTGGCTTTGGCATTGCTGTAAAATCTCAGTCGATACCAGTTGGTTGAACTATTCGTCTTGACACCACGCATATCCAAATAAACTTGGACACGACTATTAACGCCCAGTTGTGACCAGGTATAACGTTTCTCACTATTAGCGGCGCCCTTCACATGATTATATACGTAATACTTCTTGTATTTCTTTGAAAGCGGCACTAAATCTTTTCCGGAAGCTTTATAGTATTTAACCTTCGCTAATTGCTTAACCGGGGTCACTGGTGTTTGAGTCTGAGTTGTTGAAGTGGCTGACGAGCTTGATGAACTCGACGAGCTGGTGGTTGAGGACGTTTGTGATGACGAGCTGCTGGACGTTGAACTGGAACTGGAAGACGAACCAGACGTCTCACCAAACACCTGATCCAAATTATAGGTTTGAATGACGGTAATCAAAGAAGCCCCATAATTGGGTGCGGTGGCGTATTTTCCCGTCAAAGCATTGGCAGCATCTTGATAAGTGGCCGCGTTTTCTTTCCATGAACCTGAGTAGTACTTAGAATCCCAACTCGTCCCGTTCCTAAGTGTCGATCCGTTATCGGCAAAAGAAGCGTAAGCGGTGGGATATTTTTTGAAATTCGCCGTCGTGTTAATCATTTGACCATTACTGTTGTATTCAACGGTTGGCATCGAAACGGAGGCACCATTATAGGCACCCTTAATACCAAAGAAATTATTAGCTTCTTGGGTCAATTGGCTTTGCCCCCAGCCACTTTCCAAGCCAGCCTGGGCCATCATGACCGACCCATACAAATTGTATTTCGTTGCTGCTTTTGTCACATCACTTTTGTATTGACTGATGAAACTGCTTGCCGTTGAGGCATAAGCTTGTTGGTATGTACTTTGGGCAGAAAAGCTTGTGAATAAAATCCCCATCCCCGTAACAAGTAGCGCAGTTAATCCATGTTTAATTATTTTATTCAATGATCCACACCTCCGAATAAGCCACATCCCTATCATATTAGATAATGGATAAAAAATGAAGCCCTAAATAGAATAAATTCCACTAAAAGCTTTAAACTTTCTTAATATCTTTACCAACTCTTATAATATATCATCTTCGCGCCGAAAACAAAAAAAGACGACCAAATAAATTAAAAAATTTATTTAGTCGTCTTAAACCAAACGGTTATTAAGCAAACCTATTCAACTGTGACACTCTTAGCCAAATTCCGTGGTCGATCGACATCTAATCCCTTGTTCAAACTGGTGAAGTAAGCGATCAGTTGCGCTGGCACAACACTTAGGAGTGGCGTAATCAATTCATTAACATCTGGAATGACCAACGTATCGCCTTCTTGTGCAAGCCCGTTTCGAACAATTGTAAAGGTTGCAGCACCCCGGGACTCTGTTTCTTGAAGGTTGCTCCGGGTCAAGTTGGCAGTTCGTTTTTGCGTAATAATGCCAACAACCGGCGTGCCTTCTTCAAT
>NZ_JAXGWW010000115.1:0-6408 GCF_040773105.1 Lentilactobacillus sp. | reverse complement strand
TTGAGGATCCAGTTCAGATGGATTCTTAACCGCATCACTTGGGGTCATCGTTAAAATCGTAAAATCCTTTTTGACGATTAAAATATACGCGGCCCACGTAAATAAAAGAAATGTCCCAGCCAAAAACAGCTTAACTGAGAAAAACAAAAGTGCCAAGCAAACAATAAA
This sequence comes from Lentilactobacillus sp., assembly GCF_040773105.1. Lineage (NCBI taxonomy): Bacteria > Bacillati > Bacillota > Bacilli > Lactobacillales > Lactobacillaceae > Lentilactobacillus > Lentilactobacillus sp. The sequence continues at coordinate 6,240 of NZ_JAXGWW010000115.1, read as the reverse complement.
TCCCAGTAAAATCATATTTCTCGTTTTCAATATCCATTCACTTCAAGTCTGTTTTACTTCAAGCGTCCCTTTGCCAGTCTGCCTTGAACAAAGACCTGTCGAATATCGGCTTTTGATGCGTGATAGATAATCTTTTCAAAAATCTGATCCGCCGATTCTTCGCCAAATGATGCCAGTGGGGACTTCACAACTTGAAGGTCCGCCAAATAGCCGGCTTTAATCTGACCCGTTTTGAGATGAAGACTCTTGGCGCCACCAACAGTTGCCAGATAAAAACCATTTTTGGCTGAAATTGGCTGTATTTGCGTTCCGCGTTGATTTGGATCCAGCGCCGAGTTGACCCCGTCCTTGAGCATCCGTGAGGAAATAACGGCCTGGCGGATATTTTGATAGAGGCTCGGTGAATAACCACCGGAAATATCAGTTCCCAGACCAACTTTAACATTCTGCTGGAGAAGCTTGCTGACCGGAAGAACGGCATTGCCAAAATAAACGTTTGAAATTGGGCAATGAGCTACCGCCACCCCACGAGATTTGAACGTGTCCAAATCAGATTGATTCAATAGCGTTCCGTGGGCCATCACTGACTTGTCCGTCAACAGGCCATACTGGTCAAGGACTTCAGAATCCCGCTTGTGGTAATTTTCCAGTGCATAGCCGTTTTCCCAATCGCTTTCACTGCAGTGGGATTGAATAGGTAAGTCGTATTTCTTTGCTAATTCGCCTAACCCTTTTAATGACTCGGGCGTGCAGCTCGGGACAAATCTGGGGGTGATGACCGGTGTTTGGTTAATCGCTGCGGTCTGACTCAACTTGGTCAATTGCTTGATAAACGTTTCGGTATCGGCCACGGCACTTTTCGCAGACGCATCCCGGTAATTAGCCGGTGTTTGGTCGGGATTATCCATCGCAACCTTACCAATAAATCCACGTTGATGATGCTTGATGCATGCCTTGGCCAGCTCTAAGTTGGCGGGATTATCAATCGTCCCAAAGTAAAGCGCGGTCGTCGTCCCATTTCCAACGAGTTCTTCAACCAAGTTATCATAGACCCGTTTGGCAAAGGAAACATCCTGGTACTTGGCTTCCAGAGGAAACGTGTATGTATCCAACCATTCGTTTAAGGGACGATCCAAGGCAACTCCAGCGTTTGGCCACTGTGGGGCGTGCACATGCAGGTCAATAAAGCCGGGAAGCAGATATTCATCCGGGTTCAATGAAATCAATTGGTCTGCTTTAACGGCTGCATCTTTAATAGAAGAAAAATCAGGTTTAGATTCATCCACGACACGGCCAATATAGCCCTCACCATCAATACATACCAGCTGATGGTGGCGACAATCGATCGTTGATTCATCGACGGATGTAATGGTCGATCCTTCAAGTACTTTCACAATTGCGATGATAATCACTCCTCAAGGTTGATTTGTTCTAACTTGAATATATCATAAAGGTACTGACGAAGATAGACGCTATCAGGCGATAGTTGAGAAGTTCCGGTTGACGGAATTTAAATTCGGGTTACAATTAACCTATCTATTAATACGACGATGATTGAATGAGTAGCGGGTTGTCTTTGTGTAGAGAGCTGTTGGTGGGTGAAAAACAGCCGAAGAAGCTTGTGAATATGGTTCAGGAGTTGATTGACGCCGAGCTTATTGTGAGGTGATCGTGGTGGGCTCATTATCGCCTTCAGTTATCCAATAACTGTCAGAGGGAATTTCTGCGAGGAAATTCTAAACAGGGTGGTACCGCGATTTAATCGGCCCTACTAAAGCTAACTTTGATATTAACCAGCTTGTGATGAGCTGGTTTTTTATTTGGCAAAAGTTTGATTGTCGTCGTAGAGACTGGATTTAGTCATTATATAGGAAGAGGAGTGTTGATTATGAAGTCAAACAAGTCAAAAGGGTTGTCCGTTGAGGCGGTTGTCGCAACCGGTGTCGGGATTGCAATTGTTTTCTTATTGAAGCGTTTTTTGCCCATTCCAACAGGCGTTCCAAACACCACGATTGATTTAGGTGAAGCCTTTATTGCATTTTTGGGTGCCATTTTTGGCCCAGCAGTGGTGGCTTAGTAGCCTTTTTTGCCCATTTGTTCAATGATTTATCCTGGGGTGACCCATGGTGGACATGGATTGTTGCCGATGGTATTTTCGGCTTAATCATTGGCTATAGTCGAAACTTCCTGAAATTGCGGACGGAGCCACTTACCAAGAAAAAATTATTCCAGTTCAACCTTTTACAAATCGGTGCCAACATTCTTTGCTGGGGAATCATTGCGCCGCTTGGTGATATTTTGGTATATTCACAGCCCGCAGGAAAAGTCTTTCTCCAAGGAATTACGGCGACAATCACCGATGTTTTATCGGTCGGAATTGTCGGCACCCTGTTGATTTCTGCATATGCAAAAACTCAAATTCAAAAAAATCGTCTTTCAAAGGATTAAATTATGAGCAATAAACCAATCATCCAATTTTCAGACGTTTCCTTTCAATATCGAAGCCAGGAAGAAGCAACGTTGCATCACATCAATTTAACGATTCACAAAGGCGAAACAGTATTTATTACCGGCCCTTCCGGATCTGGAAAATCAACGCTGGGTAACTTGATTAACGGTGTGATCCCGGAAGAATTTCCAGGCACGCTGTCCGGAGACCTGACGATTGCCGGCAAGCATCCCTCAGAAGTTGATTTAACAGACCTTTCCTTTGAAGTCGGTACCGTTCTTCAAGATCCTGACGCACAGTTTGTTGGCTTGACCGTTGCCGAAGACATTGCCTTCGCACTGGAAAATGATGCCCAACCGCTGTCGTTACTGCATGAAAAAGTCGCTGAATGGGCTGATCGGCTAAACGTCAAGCAGCAATTATCCAAGCACCCTCAAGACCTTTCTGGTGGTCAAAAACAACGGGTCGCCTTGGCTGGGGTGCTAATTGATAACGAGCCAATACTGCTGTTAGACGAGCCATTGGCCAATTTAGATCCCGCTGCCGGGCGTGATTCCATGAAGCTGATCAACTGGTTGGTGAAAAATCAAAATTTGACCGTGATAATCATTGACCACCGAATTGAAGAAGTCCTCCAAATTCCAATTGACCGGATGGTCGTGCTGGCTGATGGTCAAATCATCGCAGACGACCAGCCTGATCAACTCTTAAAAAGTAATCTCCTGCTCACAAATGGGTTACGTGAACCCCTTTATGTAACGGCGCTTAAAACTGCCGGCGTCGCTGTCGATCATTTGGAAAACTTGGCAGATTTAGCTTCTCTTAAGTTAGACAAAGGTGACCATGCCAAACTCAACTCATGGATGGCTGCCCAACCAGCGCCTAAAGTGCCAACCAAGAAGCAGCCGATCATCGAAGTCAAACAAATGACGTTTGGCTACCCGGGTGAACCTACAATTTTCGATCAGTTTGATTTGACCATCCATCAAGGCGAGATGGTCGCCTTAGTCGGCAAAAACGGGACTGGAAAGACCACGCTGATTAATTTAATTACCGGCTTTTTAAAGCCGACTTCGGGCAACTTGTACTTCAATCAAACAGATATCTCGGATGATTCGGTTAAACAACGCGCCAGTCGAATTGGGTATGTGCTGCAAGATCCCAACCAAATGATCTCAAAAACGATGATCTTCGATGAAGTTGCCTTGGGCTTGCAGTTGCGAGGGCTTGATCCAGAAACCATTAAAAAGCAAGTATTTGAAACCCTCAAGATTACCGGCCTTTATCCCTATCGCAACTGGCCAATTTCTGCTTTAAGCTTTGGCCAAAAGAAACGGGTGACCATTGCGGCAGCCCTTGTTCTTCAACCAGAAGTTCTGATTTTAGACGAACCAACCGCTGGCCAAGATTTAGCCCACTATTCTCAAATGATGGATTTCCTTCATCATTTGAATCAAACACAAGGGACTACCGTTTTGATGGTGACCCATGATATGAATCTCATGATGGCCTACGCCGATCGCACCATCGTGCTGGACCAGGGACAAGTGCTAGAAGATGCAACTCCGGGAAAGGTGCTCACAAATCTGGACGTCATTAAAAAAGCCCATTTGGCGCAATTAAGTCTTCAAGTTCTGGCAGAAAAGGCTGACGCTTCGGATCCAATCACTTCTGCCGAGAAGTTTATTGCATTTGAAAGGAGCAACCGCGATGGTGAATCAGCAAGCTTCATATGATATTGCCGAGACTCAAAAAGGACGCTGGGTCACCCGGTTGACAGGGATGACTAAAATCCTGGTACTGTTGAGCTTATCGGTCATTGGCATGGTCAGTTATGATACCTGGTATTTAGTTGCGCTGACAATCTTTGCCATCTTATTTTATCAATCAGCCCACTTAAAATGGCATCAGGTTCGCGGCCTGCTCTACGCAATTGCCGCTTTTACGGCTTTAAACTTAATCCTGGTATACGTGTTTAATCCAAACTACGGCTCACAAATCTATGGTACCAGCCACGTCATTGCCGGTTCCGGGTACTTCATCCTGACGTGGGAAGAATTATTCTATCTATTAAATATGCTTTTAAAATATGTCTTTATCGTGCCGCTAATTTTTGCCTTTCTTTACACGACAAATCCGTCTGAACTCGCTTCCAGCATGAATCGCATCGGCTTTTCATACAAAATTAGCTATGCGGTTGAGCTTTCCTTGAGATATATTCCCGATGTAATTCGTGACTTCAAACAAATCAGCTTGGCCCAGCAAGCCAGGGGACTGGAAATGTCCAAGAAAGCTGGGGTTTGGAACCGTCTCAAGCGGAGTACCCAAATCCTGATTCCCTTGGTGTTTTCTTCCATGGACAAGATTGAAGTAACGACACGCGCGATGAAACTCCGCCGTTTTGGGACCCAAAAGAAACGGACCTGGTATATGTATCAACGATTAAGCAAGTTGGATTATTTGATTTTGACAGTAACAACCCTTCTGATCATCATTGGGATTGGCCTATTTTGGGTTGATGGCAGCCGTTTTTATAATCCATTCAAGTAAACTCTTAAAGTTCAAATTGAACAGCACCTAAAAACGACTCACCAACAATTGGTGGGTCGTTTTTATTGTTAATCAACCTTCTTATAATGTTCGGCCTCCTTGGCATCAAAACCCGCTTCCTGAAGCTTTGATGCCACCGAGAAGCCGGCTTCTTTATCCACGTGAATTTCCACCACCTTGGTTGTCCCGTGATGGGTGACCATTAACGTTTGGATATTTAAGTTGTTCTCCGCCATTACCTTGCCGATATCAAAAATCACCCCGGTTCGATCCTTTTCAATAAATACCTGAACGACCGTCCCAGATTCGTTGTAATCCGTGACGTCCAAAAATGCGTCGAGAATGTCATTGTTGGTGATAATGCCGACCACATCGCCCTGATCCGTCACTGGCAGAACCCCAACTTGGTATTTTCGCATTTCATAAATCGCATCTTCCAGGAAATCGTCGGCTTCGATCGTACGAACCGTGGTCTCCATCACTTCTTTGACGGTCATTTTATTTAATAGGTAGTTATATTCATAGATTGATAAACTGGTCGCCTTGGAAGGTGAGGCTGCCTGGATTGTCCCTTGAGTCACCAGCCCCACTAAGCGGCCATCTTCAATCACCGGTAATCGATGGATACTATTTTCCTTCATCATGTTGACCGCCACGCTGATCTTTGTTTCGGGCGGCACGGTAATGACGTTATCTGACATAAAATCTCTTACACTCATTTTTAACCTCCCAAATATGCCTTTTGAACATCTTCATTGGCCAAAAGCTCCTGGCCGGTCCCGGAAAGCTGAATCTTCCCAGTGGCCAACACGTACCCCCGGTCGGCAATCGACAAGGCCTTTTTGGCGTTTTGTTCGATCAGTAAAACGGTCGTTCCTTGTTTGTTAATCTCTTTGATAATGTCAAAAATTTCATTAATAAAAATCGGGGCCAACCCCATCGATGGTTCATCCAGTAAAATCAGCTTGGGACTGGCCATCAGTGCCCGTGCCATGGCAAGCATCTGCTGCTCACCTCCGGATAACGTTGCGGCATCTTGATTCTTCCGCTGCTGTAAAATCGGGAATCGTTCAAAGACGGCATCAAAATTATGCTTAATCTGGGAACGGTCTTTCACTAAAAATGACCCCATCTGCAGATTTTCCATGACCGTCAGGCCTGAAAAGATGTGTCGGCCTTCTGGCACTTGGGAAATCCCATCGGCAACGACTTTGGGTGCGTGCTTAGATTGAATTTCATGG
>NZ_JAXGWW010000114.1:0-6452 GCF_040773105.1 Lentilactobacillus sp. | reverse complement strand
TGGCGGCACAATTGTGGCCACCGGGACGCCGGAACAAATCGCTCAAGTTTCCAACAGCTACACGGGGCAGTATCTCAAGCCCGTTTTGCAACGAGACAAAAAGCTGACTCAGGCTGCTGAAAAGCAAACAGTTAAAGCAACTAAATCATAAATTTGATGCGAATGGGTCAAGAACCGATTTGGTCCCAAAATTTAAGCCCCGCAAGCGATTGTTCCTGCTTTTTGGAATAATTGAATGCGGGGCTTAAATTTTGGGATTAGCCACCTTGTGTTTTATGCCACCGGCTGGTCACGATTTGGTGCCGCGATACGGTTTTGCTTTAAAATGATACGCCCGGTATGTTATACTGTTTAAAGTTCGTTATACGAAAGGAAATCATTATGGCCGTGAACAACCAATTTGTCATTATTACTGGGATGAGTGGCGCTGGCAAGACCGTTGCAATGCAAAGCTTTGAGGATCTGGGCTATTTTTGTGTTGACAACATGCCACCAACGTTGTTACCCAAATTTAAAGAATTGATCAGGATGGAACGCGATATCAATAAGATTGCTTTAGTGATGGATCTGCGTTCCCAAGTCTTTTACGACGAAATTATCGACATGTTTAGTGATCTGAGAAAGAGTGATAACAATAATGTCGATATTATTTTTCTTGATTCGTCTGATCAAAAATTAGTTTCCAGATATAAGGAAACCCGTCGCGCCCATCCACTTGCGAGAAATGGCCGTGTGATTGACGGGATAAAAAAAGAACGTGAATTGTTAGCAAACGTCAAGCAGTCAGCTGACCTTGTCGTTGATACGACCAATATGGCCCCCAGAAGGCTTCGTGAGGAAGTTTTCCATAACTTCGAGTCTACTGATGCCACTCACACGTTTCATATTGAAGTGATGTCTTTTGGCTTCAAATACGGCCTGCCACTGGATGCCGACATTGTCATGGATGTCCGCTTTCTGCCGAATCCGTATTATGACGCCAAAATGCGCTATAAGACCGGCCTTGACAGTGAGGTCCGACAATATGTGATGACTTCAGAAGGCGCCCAGGAATTTTATTCGAAATTACTGGATATGTTGAACTACACAATGCCAGGTTATGAAAACGAAGGCAAAGCGAGTCTGACAATTGCGATTGGCTGTACGGGCGGGCAACATCGCTCCGTGGCGATCGCGCAACAACTGGGCAAAGATTTAAAAGCCAATTATCCGGTCAATATTACTCATAGAGACATTGATCGGCACAAGACAAAGGAGGGTAACTGATGATTGATGCATTGCACACCCATCGGCCGCGGATCGTTGTGATCGGCGGAGGGACTGGTTTACCCGTTATCCTCAAGAATTTACGTAATCGTCATGTTGACATTACGGCGGTCGTAACGGTTGCCGATGATGGCGGTTCGTCCGGTATTTTGAGAAACTACATTAACGTCGTGCCACCTGGAGATATTCGTAACGTCATGGTGGCGTTATCGGACATGCCAGACCTGTACCTTGATTTATTTCAGTATCGCTTTAAGAGCTCGGACCAATTTTTTGCCGGCCACGCGTTGGGGAATTTGATCATTGCAGCATTATCAGAAATGAAGGGCGGCATTTTCGACTCCGTGCAAATTCTGAGTAAAATGCTGCAAGTTGACGGGCACATTTATCCCGCTGCCAACGAGCCCCTCGAATTGAATGCCGAATTTAGTGATGGTACCTTTTTGAGCGGCGAGTCGGAAATTACGGCTGCTGGTAAGATGATTAAACGTGTCTGGGTGGAAACGACTGATGATTCCCACAAACCAGAAGCGGTTGAACAGGTGATTGACGCCATCATGAACGCTGATCAGATCGTCCTGGGCCCCGGAAGCTTGTTTACCAGTATTTTACCCAACTTAATGATTGAAAACGTTGGCGAAGCTCTTCGACAGACGAGTGCCGACATTGTTTATATTTGCAATATCATGACCCAAAAGGGCGAAACCGAAAACTTTACCGAAGCTGACCATGTGCGGGTTTTGAACCGACATTTGGGGATGAATTTTATCAACACCGTTTTGGTAAATATCAAAGAAGTGCCTGCTGAATATATTGATCACAAGAAATGGAACGAAGTCTCACAACCCGTTAAACACGATTTCGCCGGTTTGCGGGCAATGGGCTGTCGCGTTATCTCCGCCGATTTTCTCGAATTAAAAGACCGCGGGGCGTTTCATAATGGGCAGGAAGTTGCCGACGAATTAATCAATTTATTAGGCCGGTCCCTAGACGACCACAAGTAACCTTGGACTGCTAGAAAAGGAGGGGATCACATGTCCTACGCAAGTGAGGTCAAGAAGGAATTAACTTCCTTGACCGTCCATCGAGACAATGCCAAGGCGGAACTGATGGCCTTGATTCGCATCAATGGCTCCCTCTCGATTTCAAATCATCATTTTGTGTTAAATGTTTCTTCAGAGAATCCCGCGATAGCCCGACGAATGTATAAGTTACTTTCAAAATTCTACGGCATCACAGGTGAGTTGAGTGTTCGGCGCAAGATGAAGTTAAAGAAAAATAATCTCTATATTCTACGGGTCGAAAATAAAGCGACTTCCTTACTGGATGATTTGGGAATTTTTGACGGTGCTTCAATCGTTGAAAGGGTGCCAAACCACATGTTAACAGAAGATGCGCAAATCCGCTCCTACCTCCGCGGCGCATTTTTAGCCAGCGGATCTGTTAACAATCCTGAAACTTCCAGATACCATTTGGAAATTTATTCTTTGTATGAAAACCACAATGAAATGATCATGGAAATGATGAATCAATATGGTTTAAAAGCACGGACAACGCAACGTCGGAGTGGGTATATCACTTATTTGAAGGAAGCTGAAAAGATCGCCGACTTTCTTCAGTTAATTGGGGCCACTAGTTCAATGCTGAAGTTTGAAGATATTCGAATCGTTCGTGACATGCGTAATTCAGTCAACCGGTTGGTGAACTGCGAAAATGCCAATTTGAATAAGGTGGCTAACGCTGCCAGCAAGCAAATTGAAAACATTAAGTTGATTGATGAAATGGTGGGCTTAAACAGCTTGGCACCAAAACTGGCTCAAGTTGCCCGGGCCAGGCTTCAGCATCCTGAAGTCAGCTTAAAGGAATTGGGCGATTTGGTCGAAGGTGGGCCAATTTCCAAATCCGGCGTTAATCATCGGCTGCGAAAGATTAATGAATATGCCGGCAAATTGGCACAGGGATTTGAACCAGAGATGTAACAGGGGCTGTGACAAAACTACCGTTTTGCCAACAGCCCCTTGCTTTTTCAATTTTATATAGCTGGAACGTGTGCCAAAAGGTTGCTTCCTAGGCATAACTACGAATAACTTTCCGAGCTTTCAGCTCAAAAAGTCATTCTAGGTTATGCTACGGAAGCAAACCCGCCTTTTGGCACACTCCCTTTTTGATTATATTTTTTAAATTTTTATCCTTCACTCACCCGCAACACACATGCGCCGCGAATGTCTCCTTTAGCAATATACTTTAAGGCATCGGCTGCCTTTTCAAGGGGATACTCGGTGATTTCCGGATGAATGTTTAACCGGTCAGCCAAAGTTAAGAATTCCTCGCCATCCCGGCGGGTGTTGCTTTCAACGCTGGTTAAATTCTTTTCATGGAAAATGTGGGTCGGATACGACATCTGTGGGATATCTGTTGAGTGAATGCCGGCCATTGCCAACGTGCCGCCGGGCTTCAAAGCTTCCATCGCCTTTGGAACGACGTCACCAACGGGGGTGTAATTAATGGCCGAATCCAGCTTAACTGGTGGCATATCATAGGTTCCTCTAGCAGATGCAGCCCCCAGCTGAAGGGCAAATTTACGTGCGTCTTCGCCTCGCGTGAGGACGTGCACTTCAATTCCCTGTTTCATCGCGATTTGAGCCGTTAAGTGGGCAGAGCCGCCAAATCCGTAAAGGCCTAATGTACCGCCTGCTGGAACGTTTGCCCGCTCATAGGCTCGGTAACCAATGATTCCAGCGCACAGAAGTGGGGCCGCGGTCAATGAATCGAACCGAGCGGGAATCCGATAGGCAAACCCTTCCGGAACCGTGGCGTATTCGGCATAACCGCCATCGTGGTCCCAACCGGTATACAATGAGTTTGGACAGAGGTTTTCTCTTCCGGATCGGCAATACTCGCAAACCCCACATGTCCACCGCAGCCAAGGAATGCCAATCCGGTCACCTAGTGCAAAACGCCGGGTTTCAGGCCCCATGGCAACCACCTTGCCGACAATTTCGTGACCAGGTGTCAAATTTTGTTTGTGAACTGGCAGGTCGCCTTCAGTTACATGGAGGTCGGTATGGCAAACCCCACAGGCAATCACTTTGACCAATACTTCACCTCGTTGTGGTTTTGGTACGGGTTTGGTCGTAAATCTAAGTGGGGAAGTGTCGCCATCAATTGGCCCTGGTTTGACAATTTCCCAAGCTTTCATTTCTGTCGGAATTGATTCAGAAGTTGTTGGTTCTTCTTTAGTTTGATTTGCATTCATCTTAATGGCCTCTATTCGTAAATCCTTTTGTTAACTTCTTAACGAACTACACCTTTATTTTAGTCGGTCAAATTGCTTTAATCAAACATCTGCTAACGCAAACATCTGCTAACGAAAAAGGGGGAGTGAGGCCAAGGACACTTTGGGACCAGTAGGTTGGCTTGCGCTTTAATAAGTAACTATCAAATCACAAAAAAACGAGGTCCTGACACTTTTGTCAGAATCTCGTTTTTGTTTGGAAACATTAATTTCCATTATTCAACTGAATTATTGTTTTTCTGAACTACTGGTCATGATACCATCCAATAATCCATAATCAACGGCTTCTTGAGCGGTCAAGTAGTTGTCACGCTCAGTATCCTTATTGATTTTTTCGATTGGTTGGCCAGAATTCTCAGCTAAGAGGTTGTTGATCATCTTACGTGCTTTGAGAATTTCTTCAGCAGCAATTTCAATTTCAGTTTGTTGGCCTTGTGCACCACCAGATGGTTGGTGAATCAAGACTTGGGCGTGTGGCAATGCGAAACGCTTGCCCTTGGCACCGGATGAGGCAAGGACGGAAGCCATTGAGGCCACCATACCCATTACGATGGTCTGAACGTCAGATTTGATGAAGTTCATGGTATCGTAAATTGCCATTCCTGAAGTGATAACACCACCAGGTGAGTTAATGTAAAGGTAAATATCTTTTTCTGAGTCTTGAGCATCCAAGAATAGTAATTGGGCAATAATCGCATTTGCCATGTCGTCTTCGATTGGGCCAGATAACATGATAATACGGTCTTTTAGCAAACGTGAATAAATATCATACGCACGTTCGCCGCCTGCGGATTGTTCAATGACGGTTGGCACTAAATTCATTCAAGATGCCTCCTTATAGGTTTTATGAAAGATGACTTACGCCAAGTTCATGTTAATATGATAGTTTATTGGTCAAAAAAGGTCAAATGTTTTGCTCACACTTATTTCATCTTTCCATGTGTTTGATGGGGCGTCTGGTGCCCAGATTAAAAATGCTTATTATAAGAAAGCGGATTCATTCATGATACAATAAGGTTAATAAGCTAATCAGGAACCAGGAGGATAGCAATGAGAACACATCATATTTCATTATTAGCAAGAGATGCCCAGCGAAATATTGACTTTTACACGCGGGTATTAGGGATGCGATTGGTCAAAAACTCTGTGAACCAGGAAAATATTCGAATTCGTCATTTATTTTACGGCGATTATCTTGGAACGCCGGGTTCAGTGGTGACGTTTTTTGTCGTCCCGCTATTAGGCCATCGAACGGATGGAAAACATTTTTTCAACAATATTAAATTATCGGTTCCGAATGGCAGCTTGGCATTTTGGAAACAACGATTGGCAGAACATTCCGTTTCGACCACCGATATTGAAAATGGGATTACGTTTCAAGATCCTGATGATGTTGAAATTAAATTCTTACAGACAAGTGAACGTTTAACGGATATGCGGGTTGTCCCAGATAACGGGATTCCAGCCGACTATCAGATTACGCATTTAATGGGAACTGAGTTGCACGTTCCGGATCCTGAAGCGACAGCTGCCTTCTTTCAGAATTGGCTCGGGATTTCGGTTAAGGATGATGTCGTTGAATTAGATGACCAACAATCAATTGAGTTATTTGAAAGTGATCAACCAGATGTTAAAACCCGCTTTGGTCGTGGCAGCATTGATCACATCGCCCTTCAAGCACCGACAAAAGCCGATTTGTTCAGATTTTGGGACATTGCCAAGGAACAGCACTTAAATATTGAAGAGTACGCTGATCGTGGTTGGTTCAAGAGCTTATACGTCAGAGATCCGGGCGATAATCGAATTGAAATTGCGACGACCACACCGGGATTCAGCTTGGAAGAGCCGATTTTAACGATGGGGCAGGGATTATCGTTGCCACCAAAATTTG
>NZ_JAXGWW010000113.1:0-6458 GCF_040773105.1 Lentilactobacillus sp. | reverse complement strand
TGAAAGGCGGCTTCAGCTGACCGTTCCAAGCGGGCCTTTAAATCATCGGGAAATTCTCCCTTGTATTTGTAATTCAAGGAGTGCTCTACAGTGGCCCAAAAGTTCATGGCCAATGTTCGTACCTGAATCTCCGCAAAAATCACTTTTTCACCATCCAGCATTTGAACCGGGTACTCGAAAATAATGTGGTAAGAACGGTATCCACTCGGCTTTTTGTTATGAACGTAGTCGCGTTCTTCAAGGATGTTGATATCGGTTCGCTTCCGCAAAAGGTCAACAACTTGATAAATATCTTCAACAAACTGGCACATAATCCGAAGACCGGCAATATCTTCCATGTCTTCTTCCAGCCGATCCTCTTGAATGTGTCGTCGGACCATTTTTTCTTTGATGCTGTCAACCGGCTTGACCCGGCCAGTTACAAATTCAATTGGACTTCGACCATCAATTTTTAAGAACTGCGCACGAATACCACGCAATTTTACTTTTAATTCATCAACAGCTTGTTTGTAAGGAATTAAAAAGTCATCCCAATCGTCAACCAAGCTACCACTTCCAATCTTTGTGCGGCTGTGCGCACAATTCTATCCAAATCATAAAAATCAATCAGACTTAATTTTACCATAATCAACCCCCTTTCTAAATGAATCGTGCGCACTTCAGGCAAAATTGTTGTTTTTATCGGAAAATTTGTTATTCTTAATGGAGAAAATAATTAGTATATTAATTAAGTTGTCGGTTGCATAACGGAGGGGCAATAATGGTACTTGAGATTTATTTATTCGTTGATCCACTTAATCGACATTGCTATGACGCCGAAAAAACGATTGAACGCATTTCACAAAAATTAAACAAACAGATTAGCGTACGCTTCGTTTCCATGCTCAACATTCAGATTCTTCGCGATTTTTCATTGAACCAAAAGCTCAGCCATCTCGACCATAATCTGCCTTATGACACCATTCTCGATTTCAAGGCCGCTTCATTCCAAGGTAAAAAGTTTGGCCGCCATTTCCTTATGGATTTACAAAAAGAATTATTAGTCAATGAGGAACCTTACACCGACGAATTGGTGTATAAGCTCGCAGAACGAAATGGCCTGGATCTCGACATGTTCAAGGAAGATCGCCGTTCACAACTCGCTGAAAAAATGTTTCGCAGTGATCAGCGGGTTGCCCACGAAATGAACGTTCAAACACCGCTAACCACTGTTTTATTTAATTCGGCAGTTGATAAAAGTGGCATTCTCATTAAAGATTTTGATTACAACTCACTGTTTGGCTTTTGTGCCAAGAGCATTAGCTCAGCTGAACATTTCGAACGGATCAGTCAGAAATCAGCACATCCATCAACGATTCCGTATCCTAAATCTAATTTCCAACTTTAAATTCTGTCAGACCATTGTGTTCTCTCAGACAACAAAGGGACCTGTCGGCAAAACATCCGTTTTGTCGCAGGCCCCTTTTGTTGTGTTCAAAATGTTATTTTTCGTATAGTGCTTCAAACTCATTCAAGCGTTCTTCAAAAATGTTAAACGCTTTTTCAAGATAATCAGGTTGTGTCATGTCAACCCCGGCTTTTTTCATCACGTTAGTTGGCGTGTCGGAGCTTCCGGACTTCAAGTAAGTTAGATAACGATCAACATTTTCTTGACCGCCATTCACAATCCCATCGGCCAACGTTGACGCTGCCGCAAACCCGGTCGCGTACTGATAGACGTAAAAGTTATAGTAAAAATGCGGGATTCGTGCCCATTCCAAGCTGATCTCGTCATCAGAAATAACCGCGTCACCATAGTACTTGGCGTTTAAATCACGGTAAGCCTGATCCATGAAACTTGCCGTTAACGGCTGTCCTTTGGCATCCTGCTCATGAATAAACTGTTCGAATTCTGCAAATTGTGTCTGACGGAAAACGGTGCCTTTAAAACCGTCAAGGTAATAATTCAAAATGAACTTCTTCATCTCATCATCGTCTTTAAATTTGTTCAAGAGATAATCAGTCAAAATATTTTCATTGGTTGTCGACGCAATCTCTGCCACAAAGATTGAATAATCTCCGTATTGATACGGCTGATTGTGGTGTGAATAATAACTGTGCATACTGTGCCCGGTTTCATGAATCAAGGTGTACAAGTTATCGAGATTATCCTTCCAATTCAGCAAGATAAAGGGATTAGTATCGTACGTTCCGGATGAATAGCCGCCACTTCGTTTAAACTGGTTTTCGACGACATCAATCCAGCGGCCGTCAAAGGCCTCGTGAACGTGTTTAACATAATCGGGCCCCATCACCTGCAAAGCCTCCAAAGCGATTGCCTTGGACTGCTCAAAGGTGTATTTGGGCGACTTTTTACCGACCAGTGACGTATACATATCATACATGTGCAGCTCATCAAGCCCTAAGATCCGCTTTCGTAAGGCCACGTATCGATGCAAGAGGTCCAAATGTCGGTTAACACCCTGAATTAAGTTGTCATAAACGGCCGTTGGCACTTCGTTTTCCGACAAAGCTGCCTCCAACGCGCTATTATAATGACGAACGTTGGCCTTAAAATTGTGATTCTTGACGTTGGTGGTCAAAGTAGCTGCCAGGGTGTGTTGAAACTGGCGGTATACTTGATACAATTTTTGAAAGGCTTCTTTTCGGACCGTCTGATTCGTTGACTCAAGCAAAATGCTATAAACGCCTTGAGATAATTTGACCTGATTGCCGTTTTCGTCGGTCACGGATGGAAATGACAAGTCAGTGTTGTCAAGAATCCCAAAGGTTTTTTCTCCAGACGAGAAAATATCTCCGGCACCGGCCAGGACGGCTTCAACGTTGTTTTCCAAAATGTGTTGTCGCCGCTCAAACGTCTGGTCGAAGAACCGCTGATAAGCAGTTAATTTGGGTTCGGCTTGATAAAATTCCTGCATCTTGGAATCCGAAATTTTGAGTAGTTCAGGCTCAAACCACGAGGTCGCCGCGCCAAATTGAGCGGCCAAAGCCTCCGAACGCGAATACATGGCCTGATATCGATCAACACTGGTGTCTTGATCATTCTTTAGTTGGGCGTAGACATAAACTTTTTCCAGCTTACGACTGAGTGCCATCAAATCGTCAGTGGCTTTCAGTAAGGCTGCTGCGTTGTTTGCAATCGTGCCGGATAGCTTGGCAAACTTTTCAGCCCCGGTTTTGACATCGGAAAAGTCACTTTCAAACGCTTCATCGCTTGCATAGACTGTTGTCAGGTCCCAGGTCAAGGCTTCCGGAACCTCATTTCTCAATGGTAATTCTTGTGTTTTAGCCATAGTGTCCTCCTTCAAACAAATCGTTAATAACAGGTTAGCACACCTCCGGCCTCATGGTCATCATAATGCGTCTTTTTTGATCATAGCTTTCAAACCAAGTTGGTGATTGAACAATTCGAATTCCAGAAATGGTGTGACGGAGATAACCGTTTGCACGGAGACTGAAAATGAAGCTCTTGAATTCCATTTGAAAGAAACGGACGTAATCGTCAACTTGGGCAAACTGCTGACCAAATTGCTGAACGGATTCAACAAAGATTTGATTGAGCCGCTGGTTGGAAACCTCTGTTGAGCTAGCTGAAAAAAGCTGAAGGACGACCCATACCCGCCAGCATAAAATGGTTCGTTTAAAGATTGGCATCCCCTCTCCCCATTTACCGTGGCAAATTAAGGGACAGCCAATAAACAGTTTGCCTTGTTCGTAGCAAGCCGTAACCATATCGCGATAAGTGGGGTTCTGTAACACGTTACTTCTATGGATTCGTTGAAGCTGATTGAGCATCGATTGACGCGCTTGAAAGAAAGAATTAACCGGCTGTTTTGGTGTTTCATGGCCGTCCATAAAACGTTTGAGGTCGGACAGACTTTTGAAAAACTGAACGCTGCTGACCACTTTTCCAGCAACTTCTTGAATATGATAATGGAGCTTCAACTGTTGTCTATCGGCAGAATAATAAACAACAAAAAATCCAAGTCGCGGCTGAAAACGGGCAAACTTGGCAATGCCATCCAAGCGGTTGACCGCATTCAAATGACGATCACCAAGAATCCATAACACATCGTAGCCAAGTGACTTGTAGTTCGACGTTCTTCTTGAAATGTCGTTATACGAGATCGGGCTGCATTGGTACTCCAGAATCAGTTGCTGATCCGGCAATAGCACGTCCGCCCGTTGTTCGATGGTCGGTAAATGATATTCCAACACAGCGGCCTGCCCCATCTTTTCCAGTTGCTGTTTGAACGCCAACTTGCCTTTTAAATGGGCTTGCCTTTCACCCTCGCTAAAGCCCGCGCATACCGCATTGGATTTGTGGCTAAAATGAGCGATCCGACGGTCCCCGTGTTTATAGATGACCGGTTGTTGACAACAGGGGCAAACCAGTTGTTTTGGGATTGTTTTTTGTCTAATCAACTCGGTTGCGTTAACTAATTGGCTGTCCGCCATTGCAATAAGCATTTCATCACCTTCTAGAATATACATACGCAAAAAGTGTTCGTTTGATTCCAGAAGTTAAAATAATGGTTACGTTTTTTTGCCGGCTGACGGGAATACTACCAATTCGTCCATTTTTGTTTATAATTATGAGTAAATATTGCCGGCTGGGAGAATAATATGCTGAAAAACTTATTAAAATACATCCAAGAAGAACATGTGGCCGAACAGCTTTATCACAGCTTGATCGGTATCGAGATTGAAGAACACCGCATTGATCAACATGGCCAATTGAGTCAGCTGCCGTATCCGAAGCACCTGGGTTCGAGACGGTATCATCCCTATTTGCAATCCGATTTCTCCGAATCAATGAGCGAACTGATTACCGATCCTAATCCAAACATTGGTGGGGTGTTGGATCAGCTTGACACCCTTCAAACCGTTTTGGCCCGTTCAATCCACAAATCAGAGGCATTCTGGCCGTTAAGCATGCCACCGGCAATGAATATCGATGATAAGACGTTCATCAAGAAGCACTTTGGCCGACCGGCATATGCCGATTATCGCGATTATTTGACGAAAAAATACGGCGTCGCCCGCAAAATTATCACCGGCGTTCACGTCAACTTCAGCATTCCCGAGCCAGTCATTAATCGGCTCTACACGCATTATCAAGACCAGTTCACAACGCTTGTCGACTTCAAGAACGCCCTTTATTTCCAGTTGGCGCAAAATTTTGTCCTTCATCGCTGGCTGTTAACCTACTTATTTGGTGCGAGTCCAATCGCTGAAAAAGGATTTTTCTCCGATGAAGACGCTCAAAAATTGCCCCATCCGGTCCGCAGCATTCGAAACAGCATTTACGGTTATGTTAACGAACCCGAGGACCAAGTCGACGCCACGATTTATAGTAGTTTGGATCACTACATTGACCAAATTACGGCGTCGATTGCCGACCACCGCCTTTATTCGACGGCAGAATTTTACGGCCCGGTTCGGCTGCGGGGCCAAGAAGAAATCAAAAATTATCGGACCAAAGGCATTTCGTACCTGGAATTTCGCGTTTTGGACAACACGCCTTTCACCCCGAATGGCATCAGCCGACACGCAATGTACTTTTTAAAATTCTTCTTAATGTACCTCTTGGTCACACCTGTTGATCATGACAATATTACCGATGACTTAAAGCAGTCGTTTGCTGACAATAATCAAGTCGCCCTGGAAAATCCGGATCAACCGACCTTCAAAATGAAGGAAGGCATCGAGATTTTTAATCAGCTGATTGAGATGGCCAAATCACTTCATGCCCATTCAGAACAACTCCAAGCACTTGATGACTTTAGTGAGGTTATTACCCACCCGGAATTAACAGCTTCGGCAATGTTACTGCCACACATCAAGAATGGCAGTCTAATGGAATTTGGAACGCGGGTTGCTAAACAATGGCGTCAAAAACGGCTTGAAGCCCCAACGTTGCTTCCCGCCATGGGTAACACTTCATATGATGCCCAGGAATTAATCTTTCACGCAATCCAGTTGGGAATCCGCTATTACGTCGTTAAGGACGAGGATGGTGCATCGCTGATTACCTTGACCTACGATAACGTGACCCAAGTGATTTATACCGACAAAGTTGGTAAAGTCGAACCGTTAAAATATCTATACGACCTATTTCCTGGCATTAAGAAAGCCGCACGTCAGGATCAACATTAATGATTAACCACAAAAAGGCCCCGGTGAGCAAAATGTCCGTTTTGCTCACCGGGGCCTCTCTTTGATTTTGATGAAATTCGAGCTTCCTAAGACACTTTGAACCCAACTGTAAACACAGTTCCCTTGGGGTGGTTGTCTTTGACAGTAATCGTGCCGGCATGCTGGTTAACAATCCACTTGGCAATTGCCAAGCCCAACCCGTTACCACCAGTTTTGGAATTTCGTGATTTATCAGATCGATAGAACCGGTCAAAAACGCGCTTCTTATCAGCGTCAGGAATCCCAGTTCCGGTATCGCG
>NZ_JAXGWW010000112.1:0-6507 GCF_040773105.1 Lentilactobacillus sp. | reverse complement strand
TTGGAAGCTCATCCGTTTGTGTCGTCGCCGGATTAAAAGCCGCCAGTGTGTGGTACGGCGACGCCATCTCAACTGATCAATTGTTAGTCTTGGCAACCGAAATGGAAGGTCATCCCGATAACGTGACGCCCGCTATTCTTGGTGGCTTATGCGTGTCGTTTCTTGACGACCAGAACCTGCCGCAAGTGATTCAATATCACGTCAGCAACCAGTTGCATTTTGTCGCCATGATCCCTGATTATGAGGTCAGCACTCACGCCGCTCGCAAGGTGCTGCCGACCACTTTAAGTTATGCCGATGCCATTCACCAGGTCAGTCACTGTGCAGCAATGACCAAAGCTTTGGAACTGGGTGATCGTCACATGATCCACGAAGCCTGTGATGATCGGATGCACGAACCATACCGGGCAAAATTAATTCCGGACTACAGTCAGGCTAAAAACATTTCAGAGCAATTTGGCGGCACGATGTACATTAGTGGCAGCGGTTCAACCATGATGGCAATCACCGCTAACGAAAACGACGCTGATAAAATCGTCGAAAATGCCCAAGCAGCCTTTCCAAAATGGACGGTTCGCAAGATGGCAGTCGATTCGACAGGCGTAACAAGTGAGGTAAGTGAACGTGGAAAAGTATTACATCGTTGATAGCTCCATTCTCCCTGAATCTTTTGACAAGGTCATTCAAGCTCGACAATTGCTGGAAAGCGGTAAAGTCAAGCAGGTCAGTGAGGCTGTCAAAGTTGTTGGTATCAGCCGGGGAACCTTCTATAAGTATAAAGACCTGGTCTTCTTGCCCGAAGAAAACATGATGGACCGAAAAGCCGTTATTTCCTTAATGTTGGAAAACCAACGCGGCATCCTTTCGAAAGTCTTAGCGACCATCTCCGAATCAAGTGCCAGCGTATTAACGATTAACCAAAACATCCCGATTCACAATATCGCAAGCATCGTCATCTCACTGGACCTAAGCCATTTTCAAGGAACCATTGACAGCTTGCTAAACAACATCAGGAAAGTCGATGGCGCTAGTAATGTCCAACTGGTGTCAATTGAATAACAACGTACACGACAACCTCATCATGTGAGATTCTCAAAAAGGTCTTCGATCCATAAATATGGAATTGAAGACCTTTTTTGCGTTTAGCATCGTTTACGCCGAATCTAAAGACCCTTTTACTGCCGTTCGCGTTCTGGTTATGTTAGCCTTAAGTTAGATGTTTAATATGAATTGTTGAGTATGAGCTTCAACATATAGTTAAGGGGGGTAACTAATGTGTAATTTCAAGAAATGGCTTTATGTAGGCTTTTGTTCACTTTTATGCATCCTAATGAGCTGGTTAATGCTAGGCACACTGGCCCAAGCATCAACGACTGGCTTAGGTACCTTTTCAGCTGTTGAACAGACACCTCTCCAAACAGGATTTCAGACGGTCACACTCACCCCAGCAAACGATTCAAATACGCTGAAAACAAATGGTGGTGTTTTTCCAGACGAATCGACTCTGACCATCAAATTTATGGATGGTGATCAACTGGTTGGCACAAAGACTTACACTCATGGCACCAACGCAAATGTTAACCAGATTATTAACAGCTGGATTCCCGATAACTACCAATTTAACTATGCCAACATTACTCCTGAACCTAATCAATTCGTTTACCTGAACGGAAATGAAGTTCATGTTTGGACGAACGTTTTCGATCAGACTGTCATTATCAATGTCTTACCAATTGCGCCACAAAAAACGACGATTTCGGTTCATTATGTTGATGAATCCGGAAGTCCAATTTCCGGGATTACTTCCAAAAGTTTTACCCAAGAAGTGAACAGCAGCTACGATGTTTCAGGTGATGATTTCAAGCCTGTCATTCCAGGCTACACGTTGGACACCTCTAAGTTGCCGACAAATGCAACTGGAATCGTTGGCACAACTCCTATCTCAGTCACCTATGTCTACCGGAAAAATCCGGTGATTGCCCAGCCGGTGACCGTTAAATACGTTGACGAAAATCATCAGCCAATTGCCGATGATCAGATCATCACCGGCTATGTTGGCGATAGCTA
The DNA here is from genome assembly GCF_040773105.1 of Lentilactobacillus sp. NCBI lineage: Bacteria > Bacillati > Bacillota > Bacilli > Lactobacillales > Lactobacillaceae > Lentilactobacillus > Lentilactobacillus sp. The sequence continues at coordinate 4,440 of NZ_JAXGWW010000112.1, read as the reverse complement.
CAATGCCGCAGAGGCACCATACAAAGTCGATACGCTCACAAGCCACAATAATATCTATCAGTTAGTCACGACGCAGTTACCAACGAATGCAACGGGACTACTGGGCAATGAGGCAATCACGGTCACCTACGTTTACCGAAAAGTGGCGACTACCGCAGACAACGCCACCGTAATCGTAAATTACGTTGATCGCGACAACCATTTAATGATTAAAAACAGTCAATCGATTAGTGGAAAAGTTGGTGACCCATACCAGGCCACTGGGAACTATCAGCCCAGCACTATTGTCTACAAGGGCGACACGTATACGTTAGATACGAACCAGTTACCCGTTAATGTCACGGGAACTTTTAGCGCTAACACCCAATTTGTGACTTTTTATTATTTCAAGAAACAAACGCCGACCCCACCGAACCCCAATCCGGAACCAACACCGAATCCACAACCGACACCCAGTCCAGCGCCCGATTCAGGGGGCGGAACAATCACCAATCCCAATGAAATTGTTTCACGTGGAACAGTCGTTTACGCAATCAATCGGATCTATCTCTACCAGAACCCAACTTTTAAAATTAACCAACGAACCGTTAGATACGTCAAAAAGCCACGCATTTATCGACCAATGTTTGTCGTAACCGGCTACGGCAAATCAACAAGTGGCCGCCTTCGATACAAAGTCCGCGATGTTAATCACCTGAGTAAAACACGCTATAAGACCGGCTATATCACGACGCAAGCAACACATGTGGCACCGGTCTATTATCAGAAGTTGCATACCACCATAACCGTTATCAATCCAACCGGTGTCAATTCATATGCGTACAAGAATCTAACCGGCAAAGTTAAAAATTATAAACAGGGAACCGTCTTAAAAATCGACGGAATAGTTCAACATCGTCTGACTACCCGGTTTGTCCTCCGTAATGGGAATTTCATAACGGCAAATCGTAAATTAGTTCAATTAAGACACGCAAATTATCCCGTCAAAGTTAAAACAATCTCTGCCATCAACCGATACAGTAACGCCAATTTCACCAAAAAGAATGGCCGCTTTAAAGCAGGGACCATCTTAAAGGTTTATCATGTCGACTACTCATGGGGAAATAATTTCAATAAACGAGGCACATTGAGGTATCGAATCGCTGGTGGCTACATCACTGCAAATACCCGATACATCAAACCAATTAAATAACACTGGCCGAGCCCTTGATTGTCTAATATCAAGGGTTTTATAATCTCATTTAATAAACTTCCAACTGTAAGCCCTTTCCAACTTGAAACTTGTTTCATGGCACGCATATAATACAATATTGTATGCAATCATGAATTTTAAATTATTCTGGAGGATATCATGGCAAACAGCGAGGAACCAAGTGCACCAAAAAAATTCCATTTATCACAAAACCACCACATGACAATTCCCTGGAAATCATTCACACTTGACGAATCAGTCCCCGCAAAACAAGCCGGCTTGAGGGAACGGGCTTCAATTGTTGGCCGAGTCGGAATCGTGATGTTGTCGTGTGGCACAGGGGCGTGGCGGGTGCGAGATGCCATGAACACCATTGCCAGAGTCTTGGGGCTAACCTGCTCGGCAGATATCGGGTTGAGTTCGCTTCAATTTACCTGCTTTATCAACGATCACAGTTACTCCCAAGTACTGGCCCTGCCCAACACCGGCGTTAACACCGATAAATTGAACACGCTGGAAAATTTCGTCAATCATTTTGAACGAGACTTCGGCACCGCAACCGTTAAGCAAATCCACGCCAAAATTAGCGAAATTGAGCAGCGACCGGTTCAATATACCCCCATTATTTCAGGCTTGGCGGCTGCTTTGGCCTGCAGCGGCTTTATTTTTCTACTGGGTGGCGGCATTCCGGAAATGATCTGCTCCTTCATTGGTGCTGGAATTGGCCAGTATTTCCGGGGTCAAATGGGAAAGCAGCACATCACCACCATCGCCAGTATTTCCATTGCGGTTGCCATTGCCTGTTTAGCTTACATGTTTTCGTTTAAGCTTTTTGAGGCCAACTTCCAGGTTCTGGCTCAACATGAAGCGGGTTACATTGGCGCAATGCTGTTTGTCATCCCCGGATTTCCATTTATCACCAGTTTCTTGGATATTTCAAAACTAGATATGCGTTCCGGGCTGGAACGATTGGCGTACGCGATCATGATTACCGCTGTCGCAGCTTTAGTTGGTTGGCTGGTGGCGCTGCTATTTGATTTTCGACCAGAAAATTTCCTACCACTCGGTTTATCGCCAGTGTTACTCATGTTATTGCGGCTTCCCGCCAGTTTTTGCGGGGTTTACGGCTTCTCAATTATGTTTAACAGTTCCCAGAAAATGGCGATGACTGCCGGCCTGATTGGGGCGGTTGCCAACACGTTGCGATTAGAACTGGTTGATTTAACCACCCTGCCACCTGCAGCAGCCGCCTTTATTGCCGCATTGGTAGCCGGATTGATTGCTTCTTTAGTCAACCGATATAACGGCTACCCAAGAATCTCGTTGACGGTCCCATCAATTGTCATCATGGTACCGGGACTTTATATCTACCGGGCAGTTTATAATATCGGTATCAACCAAATAAGTGTTGGCGCCCTGTGGTTAACCAAAGCCGCCTTAATCATCGTCTTTCTGCCAATGGGCTTGTTCGTGGCAAGAGCCTTGATGGACAAGGAGTGGCGACACTTCGATTAAGGATAGTAAGACGAATCATTGAAAATCGCAAGATAACCGCGAATTACTGAAAATACAACTTAAAAGCAAATGAAAACCGGATCTCACGCGAAAGCATGGCGACCCGGTTTATTATTTATCACAATCATTCACTTATCCAGCTACAATCACCACACGGCCATCATGCTTTTCCTCTAACAACTGGTGGCCCTTTACAAATCCTTCGCGGTCAAATGGCAGCTTATAGCCAATGTTAATATCTAATTTCCCGTCACGCATCAAATCAATGACTGCCTGAAGTGCTTCGCGGTCGGTCATCGCATCCGTCGGGTAAACATGGACAAAGTTTAACGGTTTGTCGGTAGTTGGCGAATTGTGGGCAACACTGACAATCGTACCGTTTGGCTTCACCATCTTAACGTCATCATCGGTGCCGGCACCATTCATCGCACTGTTTAACACAACGTCGCCAGTGTCAGCCAATTCGATTGCCGGATCAGTTTGATCATAAGCCACAAATTTGGTCGCCCCAATTGATTTGACATAATCTTCATTATGGCTGGATGCAATCCCAATCACCGTGGCACCCAGATCCGTCGCAATCTGAACGGCTAGTGACCCAACACCGCCGGAAGCGCCTTTAACAATAACGGTTTGGCCAGACTGGATATCACCAAAGTACTTAACTGCTTTATAGGCCGTCAGCCCCGGGGTAATCAATCCAGCTGCTCTGGTAGGCGTAATCCCGTCAGGAACGCCGACTGTCGCGTCCAGATCTCCCAAAACGAATTCCGCATAGCCGTGTTCCGTGTGGGTCATAACCAACTCACCAACGACAAATTGATCGACCCGATCGCCAACTTCGACGACTTCACCCACAACATCACGACCTGGAATATTTGGTGTGGATAAGGTGCCAAATCCGCCGCTACGCTCAGCCCGCTCACGGTTATTCAAACCAATCGCAATTGTTTTGATCAGCACTTGATTAGAAGCTGGCTCCGGCTTTGGAACGTCGTATTCTTGAAATACGTCGGGTGTACCATGTTTTTCATATCCATATGCTTTCATAATCTCTTCCTCCTCATTTATCTTACTAGCGCAATTGTAAGCGTATTCACAGATGTGGGCAAGAATCTTGAATCGAAAAGCTTGCCTCTACCAATGTAAAAGTTAGGTATTAATCTTGTAAATAATGGGTAAAACAGTCCTTTTGACAGTAATTTTATGGCATGCTAATCCTATAAATTTAAATGATGGGGAGTTTATTGGATGTTAGATATTATTAAAGCAATTATTTTAGGCATCGTTGAAGGGATTACCGAGTTTCTGCCAATCAGTTCCACTGGGCATTTAATCCTGGTCAACGAATTTATCAAAATGAGCCAAAGTACCCAATTCACCGACATGTTTAACGTGGTCATTCAACTAGGTGCCATCATGGCAGTTGTCGTATTGTACTTCCATAAGCTTAATCCGTTGTCGCCAAAGAAAACCCACGTTGAGCAACACGAAACTTGGGTTTTGTGGTTCAAGGTCATCGTTGCCGTCCGTCGTCATTGGCCTGTTGCTCAATGATTGGATGGACGCGCATTTAATGAACTGGCAAGTCGTTTCTGCCATGCTTCTGATTTACGGTATTTTGTTTATCGTGATTGAAAATCGCAACGCCCATCGGACCCCACAATTAACTGATTTGGGACGCCTATCTTACAAAACCGCGTTTATTATCGGCATGTTCCAACTGCTTTCAC
>NZ_JAXGWW010000111.1:0-6552 GCF_040773105.1 Lentilactobacillus sp. | reverse complement strand
CGTTTGTTGGTCCGTCACCCGGATGCCGTCAATCTTTTGAACCGCTAAGTCCAACTTTTCACTCCCAGCAGAAATTTGTGGGCCGCCGCCATGGACTATCAGAATCTGCTTGCCAGCCTCCCGCCATTTGTGCAGCTGTTGATAAAATTCTTCCGATAGATGATTCGTCGCGTTGCCGCCAATTTTAATCACAATAATTTGACTCATGTCCTTCACCTCCTAGCTTCGATATGATGCGTTGATTTGCACGTACTTATAAGTCAGATCACAGCCCCAGGCCGTTCCTGCTGCCGAACCGGCATTCAGGTTAACATCGATCGTAACCACTTTGTTTTTTAAGGTTGCTGAAACTTCGGCGTCATCAATTCCGGTCCCCATGCTGTTTTTAACCAGTTGGATGCCGTTAATCGAGACGCTGACGCCGTCAATGTCAACGTGGGCGTCGGTTTGACCGATTGCCTGCATGATTCTGCCCCAGTTACCATCTTCACCAAAGATCATCGCTTTAACCAGATTGGAGCCGACAATGGCTTTGGCAACTTGTTGACCCTCCAAATGATTAAGTGCGCCTTTGACGTTAACCTCAACTAACTTAGAAGCCCCTTCACCGTCACCGGCAATTTCTTTAGCCAAGTGGGCCAATACTGTTTCAAAGGCGACTGCAAAGGTCGAATAATCTGGGTTGGTGTCGGTTAAAGGCTGGTTGTGTGCCTGCCCATTTGCCATCACCACGACCATGTCATTGGTTGACGTGTCGCCATCCACCGTAATCTGATTAAAGGTTTCATCAACGGTATGACTGAGTAATTGCTGAAGCTGCGAGCCGGAAATGACGGCATCCGTGGTCACAAATCCAAGCATGGTCGCCATATTCGGATGAATCATCCCAGACCCCTTACAAAATCCGGTAATTGTGACCGGCTGATCGTTAATCACGCACTTTACCGTCATCGTCTTTGGATGCGTATCCGTGGTCAAAATTGCCTTGGTAAGGCCGACGTTCTTGGTTAATTTCAGTTCGGAAATTCCGGCCTTAATTTTAGCCATTGGCAGTGGTTCGCCAATCACACCGGTTGAAGCGATCCCCACCAAGTTGGCGTGAATCTGCAATCGATCAGCAACCATTTGTTGCATCATTTCGGCATCGGAAATCCCCTGTTCGCCGTTACATGAATTAGCATTGCCACTGTTCATCACGACGGCTTGAAGTTGATGATTGAGGTTAATCGTTTGTTTGGTAAGGGTGGTTGGGGCCGCTTGAAATTGGTTGGTTGTATAAACCCCAGCCGCTTCAGCCGGCACTTCTGAATAAATACAACCCATATCATCGCCCTCCGGCTTGAGTCCCGCGTGAGTCGAATCACTGTAAAACCCCTTTGGCCAATCAAACGGGCTGACTTCAATTTCATCTTCACTATCTACCTGCATCTCAATCTCTCCTTTTATGGTAGGAACGGTGTCAGTTCCAACCCACTTGTTTCTTCAAACTTAAACATCTGATTAAAGTTTTGAACTGCCTGTCCGGCAGCGCCTTTTAATAAATTATCAATCACACTGTCTACCATCACCGTTTGAGTCACCGGATTGTAAACTACGCCGATGTTGCAATTATTGGTGCCGACGACTTGCTTAATGTCGGGCAGCTGAGTTCCGGTGTAGTTCACAAACGGTTTATTCCCATATGTGTCTTGGTAGGCTTGGTCAATCATTGCCCCGTCAACTTCCGGCTTAACCTTGGCGTATATCGTACTCATAATCCCTCTGGTAATTGGAATTAAAGTGGTCATAAATTGGATCGCCTTGACCTGCTTATTCCAACTTTTTAACGTCATCACAATTTCTGGGATGTGCTGATGTTGATTTGGCTTGTAAATTTGCAAGTTGTCGTTGGCTTGGGTGAAGTGAGTTGAGGCTGCCGGGTGTTTACCGGCTCCGGACGTTCCTGATTTGGCATCAACAATAATGCTGTCCAAATCAATGAGGTCCTGTTGAACCAACGGCGCCAGCCCCAATAAGGTAGCAGTCGCATAACAACCTGGATTGGCCACGTAGGTTTTATCTTCGGCCGATTCAAAGTCTGCCAAGCCATAATGCGCCTGCTGCAGATCGGAAGCTGGGGCAGAATCCTTGTGGTACCAGCGTTGATACTCATCCACGTCGTTAAGACGCAAATCCCCCGAAAGGTCGATCACCGGAAATTTGGCATCCAGATACGGTTGACTCAACTTGGACGTTACCCCTGCAGAAGTGGCAAAAAATACCATCTGGTTATCTGTCATCACCGCTTGGTCTGAGTATGGCTGCACCGGCGTCTGATCTGTGAAGAACGATGGCACTACTTCATTTAACGGCTGATTGCGCGTTAATTTATGATCATATAAATTGATTCCGTCAACTTCCGGGTGTTGACGTAAGAGCTGATAAAGAACCATCCCCGCGTACCCCGTAATTCCAACTAACCCCACTTGCAAACAAATCGCCTCACAATTATTTTCTGAATATTCAATTAAACGAATATTAATGAATTAAAAATATCTTACAACACCATGTGAAAAAATGCAATAGTTTTTAGAATTATTCATTTTTTTATTTTATATTATGTTTTTATACACTCTACAGCCACTTTTGATGAATATAGAACCCCGTGGCGTAATTTTATACAGCCGGTTTTTGGATGCATAAAATTATATTTTTGATAATAAAAAAGAACTAACTGCATTTTGGCGGTTAGCTCTCCTATATTAAGACCTATTCAAATTAGTTTTAAGGCTTTGGAACTCCAGCTGTTTGGACCACTTCATCCGGAATCTTATCAAGTGCCTGGTTCAAGTCAGCAATTAGGTCGTCAGCATTTTCGACACCGACCGATACCCGGATCAAATCCGGTGTAATGCCAGCTTCACGAAGTTCTTCCTCATTTAGTTGGGCATGGGTCGTTGATGCCGGATGAATAATCAGCGATTTGGCATCGGCAACGTTCGCCAACAACGAGAATAACTTTAGATTTTGAATCAATTGCTTACCAGCCTTCTCGCCGCCCTTTAATCCAAGGGTGAAAATCGACCCAACGCCCTTAGGGAAATACTTCTCGGCCAGTTGATGATAGGGGCTGTCTTCAAGACCCGGATAATTGATCCAAGCAACTTTTGGATGATTGTGCAGGAACGCCACGATTTTCTTTGTGTTTTCAACATGGCGTTCAACCCGCAGCGATAACGACTCCAATCCTTGAAGCAGTAAAAACGAGTTAAACGGACTAATGGTGGCCCCCAAGTCACGCAATGATTCGGCGCGGACCTTGGTCGTAAACGCTGCATCGCCAAGATCGGCGAAGACCAAGCCATTGTATTGGGCATTTGGTTCAGTAAAGCCTGGATAGCGGCCGCTTGCTTTCCAATCAAATTGCCCATTTTCGACAATCACCCCACCCATGGTCGTTCCGTGACCGCCGATGAATTTAGTTGCTGAATGAACGACAACATCCGCACCGTGGTCTAATGGCCGAACCAGATAAGGGGTACCAAAGGTGTTATCGACAATCAAAATGATCCCGTGTTTATGGGCGATGGCTGCCACTGCTTCAAAATCAATCAGGTTAATGCCAGGGTTGCCAATGCTTTCAATATACAGCGCCTTGGTGCGATCATTGATTGGCTTTTCAAAGTTTTCAGGGTCATCTGGATCAACGAAATGCGTTTTGATGCCCAATTTAGGGAGGGTCACGTTAAATAAATTAAAGGTCCCACCATATAACGTGCTGGCTGAGACGATTTCGTCACCTTCTCCGGCAACGTTTAAAATAGCTGCGGTAATCGCTGCAGACCCGGTTGCCAGGGTGACGCCCGCTGTTCCGTTCTCCAAAGCTGCCACCCGCTTATCGACGACATCGGTGGTTGGATTGGTTAAACGCGTGTAAATGTTACCGGGGTCAGTTAGTCCGAAACGTCCGGCTGCTTGCTCGGGACTATCAAACACATATGAAGTGGTTTGATAAATCGGCACTGCCCGAGAACCTGTTTCATCAACGGTTTGTCCTGCGTGGACTTGGAGGGTTTCAAAATGTAAGTTATTATTTTCTTCTGTCATATTGATAAGCCTACTTTCTTATTTGAGATGATTTTTGACCAATTGTCATAAATTTGGATGCTGCTGTTTTTCCACGAATAGTCAACTGTTCCCGAATCCTGATCAATGAAATAATTCTTTGGAAGTCTGATCGGCATCTGTTCATAAAGATCGCGGTAGTATTCACGGGCCAGCGTGCCTTCAGCGTATTCCGGATGGCCGGTAATGTAAGTGCTGTGAAGACCACTTGCCGATAAAATGATCGGCCCGGTGGCTTCGGCAGAAGCATCAACCGTCAACCCTTCAGGCAGATGATCTTCATCGAGGACAATCGACGTGTGGCGGGACTGTGGCATTTTCAACAATCCCCCGGCCCCAAAGCCTTTGGCAATTGGAGAGTCGGCCGCAATTCGATCAGCCGGATAAACCCCAAACAATTTACTGGTTAAAAGGTGCTTTCGAATCCCAAAGTCGTGAAATAAACAGGCTTGAGCAGCCCAACACTCATATAGGCATTGAGTCACGTGGGTTTTGGCCCACTCAAGAATCTGCTGGAGTTCATCCCAGTAATCGACTTGTGCAAACGGCAGGGTTTCTACCGGAGCGCCAGTGACAATCAAGCCGTCAAAGTGGGCATCCCTGATTTGGTCAAGGCAAACATAATCGCGTTCAATGGCGGCCCTGGAGGTGTCTTTGAATTGGTGTGACTGCGGATACATGAAGGTTAATTCCGCGTCCGAGCTGATCTCACTAAACCGATGTAGAAATTGTGCTTCGGTATTTCGTCGCGTTGGCATCAGATTCAACACCAAGATCGATAAAGGATTCGTTAATTCGTGGTTGACCCACTTTTCATCTGCGTTCAAAAAGCCATTCACTGCATTTGCTGTCATCCAAATCATCTCCTTAAATTAAATAAAAAAAAAGCTTCCGTCCACATAGTTTAAAAACTACGGGACGAAAGCTTCGCGGTGCCACCCTGATTTATTGCCTCTTCGCAGGGACAATCTTGGAAAGTACGGAAGAGTGCGACGAGGGCTGGGTGACGCGATTTCTAAGTAATGATTGATTGAAATCCTGGTTTTGGATTTGAATTAATCATTGCTTAGAAGTTAGCGTCAGGCCCGTCGGAGCACATTTCGGCAAAATAACAGTGAACAATTAACACTTTTACCTTGCAGAAACGTGCTCGCTGGGGCAGCAACCTGCACCTAAGCCAACTTCCGGGGAATCAGACTCGATTTCACCGAAAGTCCGCTTAGGCTCCGGTTGCTGGGCGCCCCAGCTCGCACTCTCCTATACTTCGCAATATATCGGTTGCCCCCGGACATCCTAGCCTTGCGACCGGATGCCTGACTCAGAGCTCATCTTCACGTCTTCGTAAATCACTTCTCTCACCAAACGAAGTTCTCTTTAGATTCACGTTAACGCTACTCTTCTCTTCAACGTCTAATTTATCTTTAATAATTGTCTGTAACTTTATCATTGTCTTATTAGTTTGTCAATTCAATTTTCAATTTACCGCGCATTTTTTCGTATCCTAATTGATATTGGTGTGGCGACAATTTACGAGTAAAAATATCACTGTGTGGCTTTTTAATTATCTGTGGATCTCTAACACAACCAAATTAATTGTCATCTTTATTTCCAGATTAGCCTATAATCAATCATAAAGAGAAATTTCGAGGTGAAAGTATGAACGAAACAATTTCCGAAGATGATTTAATCACGGTCTGCGGGCAGGTCGGCAAAATTCTGTTGACCAGCGGCGCTGAAACTTCCCGCGTCGAAGGCACCGTTGAATACATCGGCCGCGCCGCCCACTACGATATTACCTGCCACGCCACAATCACCGCCCTATTTGTCGGCGTCAACAATCAAACCAAAACCCACTTGGTCAAGGTGCGGCTTGGAGACTTTAATTTGGAAAAAGTCGACGAAATTAACACCATGTCCCGCCGGTTCGTTGTAGGCAAGATTGACTTTGCCGAGCTCAAAAAGACCATCAATCAGATCGATAAAAAAGTCATCGATTTCACTTGGCCGGAAAAAGTATTTGGCGCCGCCTTGGTTTCAGTCGCGCCAATGCTTTTGTTCAAGGCAACTTGGGCAGACTTGGGACTGGCCTTTTTTGTTGGCATCTTCGGCTACTTGGCAGCCGCACTTTCCAGCCCACGGATTAAAACGCCTTACGTTGCTGCCGGACTTGGTGGTTTTACCGTTGGTTTGTTGGCAACCCTTCTGCAGTCAATGGGAATTGCTACCAGTGCCGGCAACATCATCGTCAGTGCCCTGATGCCCTTGGTTCCAGGTGTCGCCATTACCAACTCGTTTCGAGAAATTATCGACCGCAACACCATCTCCGGAGTGGTCCGGGCGGTTGATGCGTTGATTATTGCCGGCTCAATTGGCGCGGGAGTCGTCATTGGCGCTGCTGTTTCTTCAATTTTATTTCATCTCGGAGGTGGCCTATGAAAGTCTTAGTTG
>NZ_JAXGWW010000110.1:0-6569 GCF_040773105.1 Lentilactobacillus sp. | reverse complement strand
TTGTCTTTTTCCTTGAGCATGTTGACTTTGCGGGCATAATCGTTGAAAGCCTTCGTCCAGGCACTTCTTAATCCGGCTTCATGGGTTCCACCGTCTTTGGTGCGGACGTTATTGACGAAAGACAACATGGTTTCGGAGTAGCCGTCGTTATACTGAGCGGCAACCTCAACTTCCACGCCTTCGCTCTTACCATCAAAGTACATGACATCGCCCAGCGTGTGTTTGTCCTCGTTTAAATACTGGACAAATTCCTTGATGCCTTCCTCATAGTGAAAGACTTCTTCTTGCTCCTGATCGGTTCGTTCATCGGTCAGCGTAATCTTGGTCCCTTTCAAAAGAAAGGCTGACTCCCTGAGCCGTTCGGAAAGAATGGAAAAATTATAAACGGTGCTGGTAAAAATCGTCGGATCCGGCTTGAATGTCAGCGTCGTCCCACTATGGTCGCGGGTCTTGCCCAACTTTTTTAATGTGCCAACCGGATGGCCGCCATTTTTAAAATCTTCTTCGTACTTATAGCCATCACGAACGATGACCACTTTGAGCCAAGTTGACAAAGCATTAACAACACTGGCACCAACCCCATGTAGTCCACCGGAAGTTTTGTAGCCGCCCTGGCCAAATTTTCCACCTGCGTGAAGCATCGTCAAAATCACTTCAGGAGTTGGTTTCCCTGAAGCGTGCATTCCAACTGGCATTCCTCTTCCGTGGTCAACAACGGTAATGCTGTTGTCTTTATGAATTGTAACTTGGATTTCGTCCCCGTAACCGGCCAAGACTTCGTCGACAGCATTATCAACGATTTCATACACAAGATGATGTAATCCGCGTGAGTCTGTGGAACCGATATACATTCCGGGACGCTTTCTAACTGCGTCGAGTCCCTCAAGAATTTGAATCGAGGAATCATCATATTTTTGCTTTTGCTTTACCATTCGTTATGACTCCTTTTTTTGCAATCTACTTCATAATAACCTAATTTTGCGGTTATGGAAACGAAATTTTGTTGGCGCAATGCAATTATCATGCTAGAATTAAAAACGCTATGAAGTTTATTAAGCTTGATTACTGTGAGGTTTAGGATGATTAACAATGTTGAACAAGTTATATTAATGTTAGTGGCGGCTTATTTATTGGGATCAATTCCCAGCGGTGTGTGGATCGGCAAAGCTTTCTTTCACATCGACATTCGACGACACGGTTCCGGAAATATCGGAACGACCAATACCTATCGGGTTTTAGGCCCAATTGCCGGAACCGTTGTCATGGCCCTGGATATTTCAAAAGGTGCCGTGGCAACCCTGCTGCCAACTTTTTTTCACGTTTATACCATCAGTCCACTGGTATTTGGACTGGCCGCAATTTTAGGCCATACCTTCTCAATTTTTGATAAATTTAAGGGTGGCAAGGCGGTCGCCACCAGTGCAGGGATGCTTTTAGCCTACAAACCGGCCTTTTTCTTTTTGGCACTCGCAATTTGGGTTTTGGTAATCCTTTTGACCAGCATGGTGAGCCTTGCCAGTATGGTTGGTTTTACCTTAACGACCATCGCAATTTTTTTCACCCACGATGTTTTTTTAAGCATTCTGGCTGCAATCCTCACCGTCTTTATTTTCTACCGTCACAGGGCCAACATCAGTCGTATTCGAAACGGTACCGAAAGTATGGTGCCGTTTGGGCTCGGTCACCTGTTACGGCAGAAAAAAGAAAATAATTAACTGACGATTAATTTAACTAAAAACGAGTGATTCTTTAATCGGAATCGCTCGTTTTTTTGACTCACTATTATTCAATTAACGTGATTTGTCTAAAAGAAACTGATTTGGTACTTGCCCGCAAACGCGTGGCGCCCGGCTAATTTGTTAATGGCAAATTTATCTTTCAACTTGCCATTGGCGTCCACCGTGTCTGCCAGCCCCCACCAAGGTTCGATGCAGGCAAATGGAGCCTTCTTTGGATAAGGAGACCAGATGCCGACGTAAGGTGCGTTTTCCACGGTGAGCGAAACTCCGTGATCGTTGACGCTGGATGCCAGCATGACGGTTGTTTCCTGACGATTAAGGTCAAGGACAATTGCATCGCTATTAAACAGCTCGTGGTTCAAAGATAGCGGCTTGGTTAGGTCAATCTCCCGACGATCGTTAGGATCGCTGTACGGCGGTTTTAACGGTATCTGAGAGTATGCCTTCTTTGGTGCAACCCGCACAAAGTAATCTCCAAAGCTGCCGGCATCTTCGACCAGGGGAATATTAAACCCGGGATGAGCACCAATTGAAAAAAGCAGTGTTTCGGAAGTTGGGTTTATAACGTTTAAGCTAACATTTAAGCTGTGGTCCACCAGTTCGTAAATCACCCGCAATTCAAATTTGAAAGGATAGTTCACCAGGGTTTCTTCATTTGATTTCAAGACCAGAGACACTTTGGTCGGTAATTGAGATTCAACCGCAAATGTGTGATCGCGGGCAAATCCGTGTTGTGTCATGTCGTACGTCATTGAATTAAATTGGTATTGGTTATCTTTAAGTCGACCAACAATTGGAAACAAAATGGGGGCGTGGCGTTTCCAGTACGTCGGATCTGCCTGCCAAATGTACTCGATACCCTCCGAATCCTTGACACTGGTTAATTCGGCGCCCAACTCGTTGATTAAAACGGTTAAATACTGATTCTTTAATGTAATCATCCTGACATCTGCCTCCAAGTATTAAAGAATGTAACGCGAAAGATCTTTATTTTGAGCGAGCTTGCCGACTTTATCGTCTACATACTTCTCAGTAATCGTGATATCGCCCATCTGCATGTCAGGTCCCTCGTATAAAATATCTTCGAGCAGCTTTTCAAGAATTGTGTGCAGGCGACGGGCACCGATATTATCGGTGTTGTGGTTGACGTCAGTCGCGATTTCAGCAATTCGGTTGATCGCTTCGATGGTAAAAGTCACTTTAATATTATCCGTTCCAATCAAAGCCATATATTGTTTGGTTAACGAATTGGTTGGTTCAGTCAAAATACGCACAAAGTCGTCTTTCGTCAAATCTTTGAGTTCCACTCGAATTGGGAAACGGCCCTGCAGTTCAGGAATTAAGTCGGATGGTTTATTTTCAGCAAAGGCTCCTGAGCCGATAAACAACATGTGATCAGTATTGACTGCCCCATATTTGGTATTCACCTGAGACCCTTCAACGATTGGCAGAATATCTCGTTGAACACCCTCGCGAGAAACTTCACCGCTGTTTTGAGATCTGCCGGCGGCGATCTTATCAATTTCGTCAATGAAGATAATACCGGTATTTTCAGCGCGAACGATGGCGTTGTGATATAAATCAGCCTTGTTAATCAGTGCTTCAGAAGCCTGACGAGTCAAAATTTCGCGGGCTTCACTGACGGGAACCGTTCGCTTGATCTTCTTCTTGGGCATCAAACCGGATAAGGTATCGTTTAAATCAATGCCCATTTGATTGAGCATCGTATTTTGTCCGGACAGTTGTTGGGAAGGATCGTCCATTTCAATTTCGACTTGGTCATTTTCAAGTAAACCGGCGTGTAGTCTTTCGGCAACTGACATTCGTTTTTCACGGACATCGTCGGTGACTTCTTCTTGGTCGGCATTGTCTTGAGTGGGCGCCTGACCGTTTTGAAGTTGGCTGAACATATTCATCAGATTTTGCATTTCATTTTGGCGATTTTCTTTTTTCTTTGCTGGGACCAAAAGCTTAACTAATTCATTGTTGGCCTTTTTTTCGGCTTCCACGTGAACTTGTTTATATTGATCAGCCCTTTCGAGTTGAATCGCATTTTCAACCAAGTCGCGAACCATTGATTCAACATCGCCACCAACATAGCCGACTTCGGTAAATTTGGTTGCTTCAACTTTAACAAACGGGGCATTAACGATTTTGGCCAACCGACGGGCAATTTCTGTTTTCCCGACACCGGTTGGTCCAATCATTAATAAGTTTTTAGGTGAAATTTCATCCTGCATCTCTTTGGATAATTGCATTCGGCGGTACCGGTTGCGTAAGGCGACGGCAACCGCTTTTTTAGCGTCGTTTTGGCCGACAATGTACTGGTCCAAAACTTCGACAATTTCTTTAGGTGTTTGAGTAGATTCTGTCAATTTTAAATTCCTCTCTATAATTCTTCAGAAATGACGTTTTGGTTGGTGAAGATGTCAATATTTCCGGCAATGTGAATGGCAGCTTCGGCAATTTCTCTGGCACTCATATTTTGAGCGTGGTGTTTCATTGCGGTCGCTGCGGCCAGCGCAAAGTTGCCGCCGGATCCGATTGCTAAAATATCATCGTCCGGTTCGATGACTTCACCTTGGCCTGATACTAAGAGCAGGTCCTTGTCGTTCATCACAATCAGCAAAGCTTCAAGTTTTTGCAGTTGTTGATCACCGCGCCACTCTTGAGCAAGTTCAACTGCGGATCGTTTTAAGTCACCGTCAAATTGACTCAGCTTTTTTTCAAACCGTTCTTCCAAGTTGAAGGCATCGGCAACACTGCCGGCAAACCCAACAACGACTTGGTTATTGTAAATCCGGCGAACCTTGTGTGCGGTTCCCTTCATAATGACTTTTTCACCCATAGTGACCTGACCATCCCCGGCCATTGCGAGATGTCCGTTGTGACGAACGGCAACGATGGTGGTTGCTTCAAATTTGATTGGCATAATATACCCCTTTTTAATTAGATTTTAACGAATCATTATTGCGTGGAAAGTATTTCTTATAATCATTCATTAAATGTGATTTTGTGACGTGTGTGTAAATTTGGGTTGTTGATAGGCTGCTGTGGCCCAAAAGTTCTTGTACCGACCGCATGTCGGCGCCATTATTGAGCATTTCAGTCGCAAACGTGTGGCGCAGCATGTGGGGATGAATTTTAGTGGTGAGACTACTTTTTTGGACGATCTCATCCATGATGTATTCAATTCCCCGAGCGGTCAGTGGCCGACCGTAATGATTGACGAACAGAAACGAATGGACCTGCTTGTATTTGGCCATAATCTGCGTTCTGCCGTCTGTCAGCCAGGCTTCGATTGCATTTTGCGCGTATTCACCAAACGGGACATAGCGCTGCTTATTGCCCTTTCCGGTGACCAATATGGTTCGGTTGTCCAAATCAATGTCGTTTAATTGAATCCCAGCGCATTCACTCACCCGAATCCCAGTCGCATACAACGTCTCTAATACCGCCAAGTTACGAAGTCCAAGCCGTTTATCCGAATTTTGCTTGGCGCCGTCAAACAATGCCCGCATTTCATCCTGATATAAAAATCGGGGTAATCTGCGATTGTTGGTCTTTAGATGAACGTATTCGAAAGGATTGTTGCTGATAACGTCGCTTTTGACCAAGAAGGCATAAAAGGACTTTAAGGCTGAAACTTTTTGGGCGATTGAATTTCTGGCGTATTGTTTTTCGTATAAATGCGTCAGAAATGACTCAACATCAAAAGCGTCGACTTCGGTCAATTGCTTTTGATCTTCTGGAACTTCCGCAATGAAATCAACAAAGTCCGAAATGGCTTGCTGATACGCTTGGATGGTATCCACAGAATAGTTGCGATCACTTTTGAGATACTTCAAAAACCAGTTAATATTTTTTTGATCCTTAGTTAACTCAACCATAGCCACCATCCTCAACAATGTAATCGCGTACAAGCGCTACTACCATGATAGCAAATAAACGCCGGATGTGCTGATAATTACCTATTTTTTCGTTAATTCATTCATAAAAAATGAATTAGCGTTATTCTAGCGAATATCCGCTGATTGAACCAGGAATCTGGTGAGTCTTTATCAGAAATTAACCTTTTAAAATTTAATGAATCCTATAAGTAAACACAAAAAAAGATCGAATCAGAAAATCTGATCCAACCTTTTTGTTGTGATTACGAACGTGCACGAAGTGAGGCCCGAATACGAGCAGCCTTACCTTGTAAGTCACGTAAGTAGTAAAGCTTGGCACGACGAACGTGACCTTGTCTTACAACTTCAATTTTTTCTACTCGTGGTGAATGAAGTGGGAAAATACGTTCAACACCAACACCGTTACTTACTTTACGAACAGTGTAGGTTGCTTGAATGCCCGAACCCTTACGTTTGATAACAACGCCTTCAAACAACTGGATACGTTCTCTGGTACCTTCGACAACCTTAACGTGAACCTTCACAGTATCTCCGGCACGGAAATCAGGAATGTCATTACGTAGTTGCTTTTCATTGATGCTTTCGATCAATTGATTTTGTCGCATAAACAAATCTTCCTTTCACTAACATTCATTATCTTGTATGACAGCGGAATGTTGTTTTGCGGCTTGCGCCAAAAATTAGTGTACCACAATTATGACTTGTCTGTAAAGGTGTTTTTCTTGTCAGCTGCATTGGCAGCCTGGCGTTCTTCCTCTTCGATTCGAACATCGGCAAGCAGCTTTTTTTGCGTGCTGGTCAATCTTCGATGGTCGATCAAATCCGGTCGGCGCAAGTAAGTCCGCCTTAGGGCTTCTTTTTGATTCCACAGGGCAATCTTTTTGTGATCCCCGTTCATCAACACCTCAGGAACTTTCAT
>NZ_JAXGWW010000109.1:0-6673 GCF_040773105.1 Lentilactobacillus sp. | reverse complement strand
GCGTTTGGACCAACCATGCTGGTCTTAATTCTGTCAATTCTCAATACCTGGTTCAACGAGGCTTTCACTTGGCGGATGGTGCTGTTACTCGTATTGATTCTGGTTACTTTATGGCTGTCTCGAAGTGTTCTATACCGAGACCGGATGGCAAATTCCTGGGGCATAATGCTCTTTAATGGGTCTATTTTTGTTGTGACCTTCGTCATATACACCTTGATTGGGATTGCTGCCAATAAAAAAACACCGCTTCACTTTGATAAGACTTATCTGTTTCCTTCAGCTGCCGCTTGGTTAACCGGTTTTATCGGGCTGTTAGTCGCACTGCTGGTTCTTGTTGGCATCAATGCATACCTGACAGCCGGACAGCCATCATGGCTCCTGAAGCGTTTTGATGCCGACCGGGTCAAGGCGGTGATCGAAAAATTTGGCGGCAACGAAAATAGTCACTTAGCTTTCCTACGAGATAAACGGATTTACTTTTATCAAGAAGATGGCCAAGATGTTGTCTTCTTCATGTATCGCCGAATTTCCGACAAATTATTAATTATGGGAGAACCGATTGGAGACCCCGAAAAATTCCCGGCTGCAATCGATGACTTTGTTGCCAAGGCGGATCAGTCAGACCTCAAGCTTGTCTTCTATGAAATTAATCAGGAATTGACCATGAGCCTGCATGAGAGCGGGTTTGATTTCATCAAAACAGGTGAGGATGGACTTGTTGATTTGGATAGCTTTACTTTGAGCGGCAAACGCCACCGTGGTGAGCGTGCCTTGATGCATAAGTTTGATCGCGAAGGTTATCAGTTTGAAATTCTTCAGCCACCATTCACTGACAGCTTGATGACGACTTTAAAGCAAATTTCGGATGAGTGGCTGGACCAGAAGGCTGAAAAGGGTTTTTCCCTCGGATTCTTTGACCGCTATTACCTCGAGCAAGCACCAATTGCCGTCATGAGAGATAAGGCAGGCAAAATTGTCGCTTTTGCCAATGTGATGCCTGATGGTAACAAGACGACCACCTCGATTGATTTGATGCGCTCATCCTCAGAGGCCCCGTCCGGGATTATGGATGGGATTTTGATTAACCTGTATCAAGACGCCCATGAAAAGGGGTATCAATATTTCGATTTGGGAATGTCTCCTTTTTCAAATGTTGGGACGTCGCGATTCAGTTTTACCCAGGAACGGATCGTCCATTTAATTTATCAGTATGGGTATCGCCTGTATAGTTTTGAAGGGCTGCGATCCTACAAAGATAAGTACGTTGACAACTGGGAATCAAAATATATTGCTTATTATCGTCACAGTGCCCTTGTTTTTGCTGTTCTACAAATTCTCTTGGTCGTTAATCAGCCGCGTAATAAAAAGCCTGATAAGCTATCGAGAACCCTGCGATATTTTGTGGATATTGACGAGACTGAATAATCATTGAAATCACGGCGTGCTTATTTGCATTGTGAATGAGCCAATCAGCCCCCGGATGACAATTTAGCCCAGTTAGAAATTGATTCATGTCAATTTTTAGCCGGGCTTTTTGCGTGCACAGACTTTAGGTTAATCATTTGACACGGACCAAGCACATTCCAGTGAGAAATATGAAGTGAATTTGATAATGAAAAAAGTTTACTGAAGTTTACTTCAGCGAACCCCGTCGTTATGGGAATCCCTTGAAGCGCTTACATATCAAGCAACTAAAATTCACGAAAAGTTAAAACTAGATATTCACATCACGCCCTGCAAGGGATATAATCATGAGTGGAGCGATGGAAATTTGTGAAGACACGGTTGACAACGCTCTCAAAATGCGTTAAATTTTGAGTAAGTAAAGTTTACTAAAATAAATGTAGAGGGATGAAATTTATGATTTCGGAAGATGTACAAAAAGAATTTAATGACAAATTTGGTTATGACTCAAGTCGTGTATTTTTCTCACCAGGACGGATTAATTTAATTGGTGAATATACCGACTTCAATGGTGGTCACGTTTTTCCATGTGCCATCAGTATGGGGATTTACGCTGCTTACGGTGAACGGCAGGATAACACGATTCGTATGTTCTCTGGCAACGTACCCGATGCAGGGATTGTTGAATTTTCATTGGATGATTTGGCCTACAACAAAGCTCATGGTTGGACCAACTATCCAAAGGGAATGATGGTCCAAATCATTGAACATGGTTATCAAATCGGTCATGGTTTTGACTTGGCAGTTTACGGTAATCTGCCAGATGCTGCCGGCTTGTCATCATCAGCTGCCATCGAATTATTAACCGGAGAAATTGTCAACGACGTCTTCTCCCTTGGCATCAGTGAACTTGACCTGGTTAAATATGGCCAATTGGTTGAAAATAAATACATTGGTGTGAACTCAGGGATTATGGATCAGTTTGCGATTGGGATGGGTAAGAAGGATCAAGCCGTTTTACTTGATACCAACACCCTGGAATACGATTACGTGCCCGTTAAATTAGGGGATCGTGTGATTGTGATCATGAATACCAAGAAACATCGTGAACTCCAAGATTCCAAATACAACGAACGTCGGGCACAATGCGAGGAGGCTTTGAAACGTCTTCAAGCTGATTTGCCAATCAAGTCACTTGGCGACTTATCCGAGAGTGAATTCGACGAAAATAGTTATTTGATTAATGACGACGTCTTGATTCGCCGTGCACGTCATGCGGTCTTTGAAAATCAACGAACTTTGCAAGCCAAAGACGCCTTGGTTAATAACGACTTGAAGACCTTTGGAAAATTAATTAACGCTTCCCACGTTTCATTACACTATGATTTTGAAGTAACTGGTAAGGAATTGGATACTTTGGCAGAAACTGCATGGAAGCAACCAGGTGTGATCGGCGCCCGAATGACCGGTGCCGGATTTGGTGGTTGTGCAATTGCGATTGTTGACCGCGACAAGGTAGACGCATTTACTGAAAATGTTGGCAAGGTTTATGAGAAAGAGATCGGCCATCCAGCAGAATTCTACATTGCAGAAATTTCTGATGGCCCTAAAGAGATTAAGTAACGGATTGATTAGAAGGAGGATATTTAAATGGCAATTTTAGTACTAGGTGGAGCAGGGTACATCGGCTCGCATACGGTTGATCGTTTAATTGAAAACGGATATGACGTTGCCGTCGTCGACAATTTGGTAACCGGACACAGAGCTGCTGTTAACAGTCAGGCCCGTTTTTATGAAGGAGACGTTCGTGACAAGCAGTTTATGAACGATGTCTTTGACAAAGAAAACATCGACGGTGTCATTCACTTCGCTGCATTCTCAGTTGTTCCAGAATCAATGGAAAAGCCATTAAAGTACTTTGATAACAATACCGGTGGGATGATCAGTCTTCTTGAAGTCATGCATGACCACGATGTTAAGAAGATTGTCTTCTCATCAACCGCTGCAACTTACGGCGAACCAAAACAAATTCCAATTAAGGAAACCGATCCTCAGGTCCCAACCAATCCATACGGTGAAAGTAAATTGGCGATGGAAAAGATTATGCACTGGAGTGACGTGGCCTACGGAATCAAATTCGTTGCCCTGCGTTACTTCAACGTTGCCGGTGCCAAATCGGATGGTTCAATTGGTGAAGACCATCATCCAGAAACCCACTTGGTTCCAATCATTTTGCAGGTTGCTGCCGGTGAACGTGATGAATTAACCATTTTCGGTGACGATTACGACAC
Organism: Lentilactobacillus sp.; assembly: GCF_040773105.1. NCBI lineage: Bacteria > Bacillati > Bacillota > Bacilli > Lactobacillales > Lactobacillaceae > Lentilactobacillus > Lentilactobacillus sp. Next base: position 2,978 of record NZ_JAXGWW010000109.1, on the reverse strand, counting down.
CCCGGATGGCACCAATGTGCGGGACTATGTTCACGTTGTTGATTTAGCCGATGCGCACATTTTGGCATTGAAATATCTTCAAGCTGGAAATGACAGTGATGCCTTTAACTTGGGCTCATCAACCGGATTTTCCAATAAGCAAATGCTTGATGCTGCGCGGGATGTCACTGGTAAGCCGATTCCGGCAAAAATGGGCCCACGGCGTGCCGGTGATCCAAGTACGTTGATTGCGGCCAGCGATAAGGCACGCAAGGTCCTTGGCTGGAAACCACAGTTTGACGATGTCCACGAAATCATTAAGACCGCTTGGAACTGGAAGCAGACCCATCCAAAGGGTTATGACGATCGGAAAGGAAACCAGTAATCATGAGCCAATCAGCAGTTGAAAAATTTGTCGATTTAATTATTCAATCTGATTCACCATATTCAGATGTTGACCGGATTTATGTAACCAACCTGATTTTCCGACTCATTGGTGATGGGTTTGGTGAGCCAACCAAGCAAACAGCCGCCGTTGACTTGGCCAATGAACTGGTTGATCTGGCCATTGCGCACGGTAAAATTGAAGATTCAATTACCAACCGTGAAATTTTGGAAGACCAACTGATGGATTTAATCACGCCAATTCCATCGACGTTGAATCATCTGTTTTGGAATCTATATCAACAATCTCCTGATAAAGCAACTGACTACTTTTACCGCATGAGTCAGGAAAATGATTATATCAAGACACGGGCAATCGCTAAAAATATTTCATATGAGACAAAGACCGATTATGGTAATTTGGAAATTACGATTAATCTCTCGAAGCCTGAAAAGGATCCCAAGGCGATTGCAGCCGCCGGAAGAGCAAAGTCAACAAGTTATCCGGTTGGGCCATTAGCCATCGAAAATGAGGGCTATTTAGGCCGATTAGGCTATCCTGCACGGAGTAATCACCGGGTAATTCGTATGATGATCAACGGTGAGCCTTGGGGATTTCAATATTCGCCATATGCCTATTTTGGCGAACACGCAATTTTCTTGAATCAAAAACATGTCCCAATGTCAATTGATCAACGAACCTTCGAGAATTTGATTGATATTATCAAACAGTTCCCGCACTACTTTGTCGGCAGTAATGCCGATTTGCCAATCGTTGGCGGATCATTGCTTGCCCAGGATCATTATCAGGGTGGGCGGCATACATTCCCAATGATGAAGGCCAAAATTGATCGTTCCGTTGATCTGGGCGTTGACGGACTGGAAGCCGGAATTGTTAAGTGGCCGATGGCAACGATCCGGTTGCTGAGTAAGGATGCCAACAAGGTCATTAATACCGCCACAAAGATTGCTGACACGTGGTTGAACTATTCTGATGAATCAGTCGATATTCGTGCATATACGGATGGTACCCGGCATCACACGGTCACACCGATTGCCAGAATGAATGGGGATCGTTTTGAAATGGATGTCGTCTTACGGGATAATCAAACGTCAGACAAATATCCTGATGGGATCTTCCATCCACATCAAGATGTCCAACATATTAAAAAAGAAAATATTGGCCTCATCGAGGTGATGGGCCGCGCAATTTTGCCAGCTCGTTTAAAGACTGAAATGAAGGAAGTTCAAAAGTATGTTCTCGGCGAGGATAATCAAATTGCTGACTACCACAAACCATGGGCAGACGAATTAAAGCAGCGGGACCACTTCACAAAGGATAATGTTGAAACCGTCATTGACGAAGAAGTCGGTAAGGTGTTTGGCAGAGTCCTTGAGGATGCCGGTGTTTATAAATGGGATGATAAAGGGCAGGCCGCCTTTGATCGATTCATTGAACAATTGAAGTAGGATTCATTTAAAGAGGGGCGCAACATTATTTGTTGTCGGCTTCTCTTTTTTGGTAGAATGGAAGCGTAATCAATTTCGTTAAAAAATACTTCTCGGAGGTCAACTATGAAATTTATTGTGTACAATGTCAGGGATGATGAAATTCCATTTGTTCAAAAATGGGGAAAGGATCATGGCGTTGAAGTCGCTTACACGACAACCACTTTGAATCAGGAAACGGTTGAAGAGGCGAATGGATTTGACGGTATTTCATGTCTTCAAACGATTCCGTATTCGCAAGAATTATTTGAGTCGATGAAGTCAATGGGGATTAAGTACCTGTCACTTCGAAATGTCGGTGTCGATAACATTGATTTGGCTGCCGCAAAGGAAAATGATGTTCAAATTACCAACGTTCCGGCGTATAGTCCCCAAAGTATTGCCGAGTTTGCGGTTATGATGGCCCTTTACCTTTCCAGAAAAGTTGGCTATATGCAAAAGCAACTCGATCAAAATCATCAATTTCACTTCTCCCCTTATTTTATGGGCCGTTTAATGAGCGAACAAACCGTGGGGATTATTGGAACCGGCCGAATTGGCCAAGAAGCGATCAAATTGTTCAAAGGCCTGGGGTCAAAGGTAATTGCCTATGACAAGTATCCTCAAAAAACAACCAACGGACAATTTGTATATGTCAATGATATTGAAGAATTGTTGACCCAAAGTGATATTATCAGTATTCACATGCCCGCCACTGAGGATAATTACCATCAGTTCAATCACGAAGTCTTTGAGAAGATGAAAGATACGGCGCTCTTAATTAATACCGCCCGGGGGTCGATTGTTAAGACGGACGATTTATTGTTTGCCTTGCAAAGTGGTGAAATTGCCGGTGCCGGAATTGACACCATTGAAAATGAATCGGCCGATTTGCAGGATTCACGGTCAACCAAGCAGGTAACGGATCCGGATGTGATTAAACTCTCGATGATGCCCAATGTTTTGATTACGCCACATTCTGCCTTCCACACCAGTGAAGCAGTTCGAAATATGATTGATATTTCGTTGAGCAATTTAGTCTCGTTAAACAATAGTGACAAGCCAAAAGACCTGGTTGATTAAACTATTGCAAAATACAACTAAAAAGGCTGCCAACCAATCCGATT
>NZ_JAXGWW010000108.1:0-6678 GCF_040773105.1 Lentilactobacillus sp. | reverse complement strand
AACCCAGTTGCTGTGGATTAACACGGTTTCAGCGTTAACCATTCAGTTTGCGTTTATCTTTGAACCGGCCGAAGAATCAATTATGATTCGCGGTCCGCGGGACGTTAGAAAAGGGATCTTAGGTAAGATGGATGTCTTTGAAATCACGTACGTCTCCATCCTGATCGCAGCACTTGGAATCTTCACCTTTGACCGATTTGTTGATTCTGGTGTCTTGACCGCAGTTCTTGGAAGTACCATGGCGGTTAACATCATTATCTTCGGAAAGATTTTCTACCTGTTCAACATTCGAAATTCCTACCCAATTATTTCCAAACACTTTTTTGAAAATAAGATGGCGTTTATCATCATTGGGATTTTGCTTGTCTTGCAGGCAGCAATGTTCTACATTCCGTTTATGCAGGATGTCTTCCACACTGGCAGCATCAACTTCTTCTATGGCTGGGTTGTGCCAACCATTGCCGGGTTTATTGTGCTGGTGGTTACCGAGATTATCAAGTTGGGAAGAATTGAGTACCGACGGAAAAAAGGAAAAGCAACGACAATTAAATAATCGTAAAAATGAGAGTGAGACAAGAGGCGTTTTGATCCCAGAATTTAAGCCCATCAAGCGATTATTCCTGGTTTTGGAATGATTGATTGATGGGCTTAAATGGCCGGGATCAGCCGATTGCCGCACGTTTCAGCTAGATAGTATAAAATCGCTAAACAAGAGGCTGGGTCAAAAGTTGATACTTTTGTTTCAGCCTCATATTTTTAACAAAAATTACTTCAAATCACCCGGCTTAACTGCCCGTCCCTGCATGATCGACAGTATCCAAGCACCGATGATAATGATCAGCGATACCGCAAAAGCGACATGCATCCCAAAGATGAAGACTTCTGGTTGGGCAGGCAAATAATTGGTCACGTGAAAGCCTGCTTTAACACTCATCGCGATGAACAGGGCGCTGGTGGAAAGGGCAGTTCCTGAAATCATGCCGACGTTTCGAGCCAGCGCATTTAAGCTGCCGGCACTTCCGAGGGAGTCCTTAGGCACGACTGACATGACGATATCACTATTTGGCGACTGAAACAGGCCGGTACCAAACGCCATAATGATGGTGATGATCACGTACACCCAGATTGGGCTGGTTAGCGTTAAGAAGATATAGAGCGTTTGGGCGATCGCCACGATTAACAGGCCAACGGTGGCGACACGGGCTGGTGAAAAATGATCGGCCAACCAACCACCAAACGGGCCGGCAAAAACCATGATGACTGGGAAAATAATTAAAAGTGCCCCAGCTTGTCCAGCGTTTAGTTTCAGTGCATCTTCGAGGTAGAAGGGGATGATGACCACCGTAAAAAAGTTTGATAAAAAGATTAATACGGCGGCACCAAGGCCAAAGGTAAAGGGTTTGATTTTAAACAGGGAAAGCGGCATCAACGGGTTTTGAGCTCGTTTTTCAATGCGGAAGAACTCCCATAGCGCCACAAGCCCAATGGCAAATAAAATCAGTGGCACTGGTTTGCCATACCCAATTTCTTGGCCGATGAAAACGCCCAAGAAGATCCCGACAATTGTCAACGCAAAGCTGGCAAATCCTTGCCAGTCGATGGTTCCAGGGACAGTTTGATAAGCTTTTGGCATGACAATTGCGCCCAGGATGACGGCAATAATGCCAATTGGCAGGTTGACCCAGAAGATATATCCCCAGGATAAACGTGACAAAATCAACCCCCCAAGTCCGGGACCGGCGATGGCCCCCAGCGCGACAAACGTGCCGACAAATCCCATGGCGCGGCCACGCTCTTTAATCCCAAAGGTTGAAGTGGTGATCCCGTAGGTGTTGGAAAGTGTCATCGCAGCGCCAGTCCCTTGGATAAAGCGGCCAACCAAAAGAAAAGGGAAATTAATCTGCAGTCCAGACAAAAATGAGCCAAGTAAAAAGACGATGGTGCCAATCCGAAAGACCTTGATCTTACCGTAGATATCACCTAATTTACCAAATAATAGCAATAACGATGTGAGCACAATCAGGTATGAAGACACGACCCATTCGATTTGGTTCATTGGCACGTTCAATTGTTTGGCCATAATTGGCATGGCAATGTTGACAATGCTGGAATCCAGATTTGACATGAAGGCAAACATGCCAATGGATACGAGAATCCACCAACCGTTTTTTTGAGTGGTAGATTGGGGAGACGGATTGTTCATTTTTGTCCCTTCTTTCTTACAATAGACATGGGTTTCAATAGCTCTATTATCGCGCAAACTTACAAAAAGTAGGTAAGATGTGCTCGCAAGAAGTGCAAAAAAACAAGCCATTATCCAGGGAATGCTTTCTCTGAATAATGGCTTGTTTTTTTGCTCCGGGATCACTTGGATTTTGTCACGATCGTGGTTCTTTTTACCAAGCGAAACGTGCTCCGACGACCCAGACGCTAACTTCTAAGTGTACTTTAACCAAATCCCGAAAACAGGGATTTGGTCAAAGTACACTTAGAAACCGCGTCTCCCGGGTCTCGTCGCACTCTAATCCGTTCTCCATCTTTCAAAGAAGTCCGTGTGCTTTCCCAAGTACTCGATTGCTTCTTGAGCCAACTGGTCGCCTTGCTTTTCTGCTTCTTCTGCATCCAAGTTTAAGGCATCTCTTAGATAGCCTCTGCCAATGTTAACAAATTTATTTTTTCGACCAAATCCTTGATCGTGGAACAAGTCGTCCCACTTTGTGATATCTTCTTTTGCTGTGTTATAAACCAACTCGGAGAGATTCTGGTTCGGATCCAAGAGGGTTGCTGCGTATGTGACGATAAATTCGTCCATATCGATGATGATTTCTTGTCGCATGTTTTTCTTTGCCATTGTTATATTCACCTCATTATCAGTTTAATGCATTTTAGGGATAAAGACCAATTAAGAATGCGTAACGCCTAATGATGCATTTTGAATTCCAAATACAAATCGTTATACTCCTGAACCTTTTCCGGACTTAAATTACTGTACACCTGCAGCCGGTCAATGACTTGTTGAGTCGGGTAGAACTGTCGGTCATTTCGGATTGACTTCGGTAAAAGTCGCAACGCGTGTGTATTCGGGGTCGAATAACCAATGTATTCTGCATTTTGGGCAGCGTTTTCCGGCTTATTCATAAAATTCAAGAACGCGTAGATTGCTTTGAAATGTTTGGCCGTCTTTGGGATGACCAAATTATCGAACCACATATTACTGCCTTCAGTCGGGACGACGTAGTGCAAGTGAGAATTTTGAGACATCATTTCCGATGCTTCACCCGACCAATCAACGGCGATGGGGGCTTCTCCTTCTGCCATATACATCTTGATTTCGTCGGCAACCACGGCCTTAACGTTTGGCGACAGGCGATTGAGCTTATTCTTAGCCTTAATGAGTTCAGCTGAGTTGGTGGTGTTCACGGATTGGCCGATTGAAATCAGTGAGAATCCCAAAATATCTCGAGCCGAATCAATCAGCATAATATCGTTGCGGTATTTCTTGTCCCACAGTTGATTCCAGTGCGCCAAGGATCCCGGCTTAACAAATTGGTCATTATAAATAATGCCTAAAGTTCCCCAAAAATAAGGAATTGAGTATTTATTATGCGGATCAAAACTTTTGTTTAGAAATGATTGACCATAATTGTTCATGCCGGTTAACCGTGATTTATCCAGTGGAATCAACATGTGATCGGCCTTCATTTTTTCAACCATGTAGTCACTGGGAACCGTCAAATCATAGCTGGTTCCGCCCTGCTTGATCTTGGTATACATTGCCTCGTTGCTGTCGAAGGTTTCGACGTTGACGTGATAACCAGTTTCTTTTTGGAACTTCGTCAAAAGGGATGGGTCGATGTAATCCCCCCAATTGTAGAGGTTGAGGACCTTGTTGCCGGTATCCCCGGTAGATTTGGTGAGTTGATTGCTTCCATAAGCCAGACCGGCACACAAGGCCAAAATAGCGACTAAAGCTGCGATAAATTTTTTCATCGGTCAGTCACCTCCACAATGTTCTTCTTGCCGCCAGCCCCAGTGTTGTGGGTTTCAATCAGGTAATATACCCCGACTAAAATCAGCGAGAAGATGAACATGATGCCGGCTAACGCGTTGATTTCCAAACTAATTCCTTGGCGGGCGCGTGAGTAAATTTCAACTGAAAGCGTTGTAAAGCCGTTGCCGGTCACAAAGAAGGTGACGGCGAAATCGTCTAACGAGTAGGTGATTGCCATGAAGAAGCCGGCCATAATGCCCGGTTGGATGTAAGGCAGGATAATTTTACTGAGAATCTGTGACGGACTGGCGCCGAGATCCATGGCCGCGTTGGTCATTGAAGGACTCATATCATCCAATCTGGGTAAGACCAGCAATAACACAATCGGAATTTCAAAGGCGATGTGACTCAACAGAACCGACCAGAATCCCAGCGGTAATTTGAGTGCGGTAAAGAAAATCAGAAAGCTGGCACCGATGATAACATCGGGGGAAACCAATAGAATGCTGTTAAGGGAGAGTAACGTCTCTCGTTCATGGCGGCGTTTTGCGTTGTGGACCGCTAAGGCACCCATAGTTCCGACGATGGTCGAGCAAACCGATGAGAGAAGGGCAATCAAGATGGTATTCAAGAAGATCGCCAGCATCCGTTTGTCGTTAAACAATTCGCCGTAATGCTTCAGTGAAAAGCCTTGAAAATTGGTCATGGTGGTTCCCTTACTGAATGAATAAAGGATCAAATAAACGATTGGAATATACAATAGCAAAAACACAATCGTGATATAAATTTTACCGGTTCGGGAGGCCTTTTCTTCCATTATGCGCGCCTCCTTTTTCGCTTGGTGTTGGTCAAAAGCATGACAATGACCATCGAAATAATTAAGACCACGCCAATTGTGGACCCCATTCCCCAGTTCATGGTGGTTAAGAAATGCTCTTCAACGGCGGTTCCTAAGGTGATAACCTTATTACCACCGATCAAACGCGACAACATGAAGAGTGACAGTGAAGGGATGAAGACGATTTGGATGCCTGATTTGATTCCCGGCATCGTCATGGGGATAATGACCTTGGTCAACGTTTGCCATTTAGTAGCGCCCAAATCTCGACTGGCACGGATGTACGAATCGCTGATATCCGTCAATGAATTATAGATGGGAAGAATCATAAATGGAATTTGGATATAAGCGGCAACCAAAATGAAGCTGGCGTCGGTGAACAGCATGTGCTGGGCGGGGATGCCGACCAATTGAAATAAATAATTGACCAGCCCGTCACGACTCAACAGACCAATAAAGGCATAGGCCTTCAGCAGTAAATTGATCCAAGTGGGTAAAATCACCAAAAGGATCCATAAATCGCGGTGCTTTAATTTGCTGATCACCAATGCCATCGGGTAGCTGATCAAAATGGCGAACAGGGTGATCAAAAACGCGTAAAGAACTGAATTGGCGGTCATTGTCAGGTAAGTCCCAGAGGTGAAAAATTCTTGATAGTTCCCTAGGGTAAACTCGTGATGAATGTTAAAGAATGAATAATAAAAGATCAGGGCAACCGGCGCGATGACAAACATGGCCAGCCATAAAATGTAGGGCGTGAAAAACAACGCGCGAAAATTCTTCTTCATCGTCGTTCCCCCTATTCTTCGTAACTTTCAAGCCGGTGATTAAACTTGGCTTCAGTCTCGTTGTAACGCATGATATGCATGTCGTTAGGGCCAAATGCCAAGCCGACAATCGCGTCATCGGTGCTGGCGTTGGTGGAGTGAATCAGCCATTCGTTGCCAGCCTGATCGTAAGCCAAAATTTCGTAGTAGTCGCCACGGAACAGCTGGGTATCAACTTTAACTTGAAGTTTGCCCTTTTCCGGAGTAGTGATCACCAAATCCTCAGGACGGATAACGACTTCAACGGGTTCGTTGGGCTGCATACCAGCATCGGCACATTCAAATTGGTGCCCCAAAAAGGCGACTTGGTAATCGGCGACCATTTTGCCGGGGATGATGTTACTTTCACCAATGAAGTCAGCAACGAAGTGGTTAATTGGCTCATCGTAAATATCGACGGGCGACCCCTTTTGGAGGATTTCACCCTTGTTCATGACGAAGATCTCGTCACTCATGGCCAGGGCTTCTTCTTGATCATGAGTCACAAATAAAAAGGTGATCCCGAGGTTTTGCTGGAGCTCACGTAATTCATACTGCATGTCCTTACGTAACTTGGCGTCTAAGGCCGATAACGGCTCGTCTAAGAGCAATACCTTTGGCTGGTTAACAATTGCCCTGGCAATCGCAATTCGCTGCTGCTGGCCACCAGAAAGCTCGCTAATTTCCCGGTTAACGTATTGTTCAAGCTGAACCATTTGAAGCGCAGCGTGAACCCGTGTCTCAATCTCGTCTTTGCTGACATTTTGGACAACCAAGCCAAAGGCGACGTTATCGAAGACGTTCATGTTTGGAAAGAGGGCGTAGTCTTGAAACACCGTGTTCAGCGGTCGTTTATTTGCTGGAATGTCGTTAATTTTCTTGCCGTCAAACAAGACTTGGCCGGACGTGACTTCCGTGAAGCCGGCGATAGATTGGAGGATGGTTGTTTTCCCGCAGCCGGAAGGGCCAAGCAGGGTGTAAAATTCGCCTTCCTGTAATGTGAAGCTGATGTTTTTAAGAGCGGTAAAGCCGTCGTCATATTT
>NZ_JAXGWW010000107.1:0-6738 GCF_040773105.1 Lentilactobacillus sp. | reverse complement strand
TAACAGTGAATGTCGCAACACCTGGTAACAACCGAGAAAATTTCATAATAAATCCGCCTCTCTGAAATATATTAAACAAGGATCCTTCTTGATTGTACATTCATGAGCAAACGCCGTCAATGCTGATATTAAGGGAAATAAAGCCCTTACATAAATTTTATAATAATGACGCGAGTACAAACGTTTTAGTGAAATTTATTCAAAAAAACCGTTCGAAATTCGGACGGCTTTTGAGAATCTCTATTTATTTTTTTATGTTAAGCCCGCTTCCGGTCCTTAATGGTAAATGAAAGTAGGAAGGCAACGGCAGCGACAATCAATGTAAACCATAAACCAACGTGAACACCATTGGTAAATGCGATTTGATGACTGACTTGGCCAGCAGCGTTTTGGCCGAATGCCAAGAGGCTGGTTGCAATCGCCGTGGCAATGGCGCCGACAATTTGTTGGAAAGTGTTCATGATGGTACTTCCGTCGCCAGAAGTCTGTTCATCCAAGGCACCCAATCCAAATGTTTGGGCAGGAGACATTGCCATTGGCACACCCATCATGATGACAATATGAGCTAAGATGACATACCACATTGGTGACGTTGAACTGGCAAGCAGCAACATCACAATTCCGATAATGGTGATACCAAAGCCTAAGGTCGTTAATAACTTGGTGCTGACAGTGTCTGAGAATCGGCCGGCAACTGCGGATACAATGGCGTTAACCAGTCCACCGGGCAGCATCACAACTCCGGTTAAAGCAACTGGAATTGCCAACCCATTTTGCCAGAACATTGGCAAGAGGTACATGGATGAAAGGATGATTGCAAAGTCGAGCATTACCAGAACGGAGCCGACTGTAAACTGGCTCTTCTTGAAAACTCTGAAGTTTAAGATGGGCGTTTCAGAAACTAATTGACGTCGGATGTACCATGCAAGAACCAGCAATGAGACGATCAAGGTGCCCAATACTTGAGGTGAGGTCCAACCAGAATCACTGGCCAAGCTGACACCGGTCACTAAACCACCAAAACCAATTGTTGAAAGGATCAGTGATAACCAGTCGATTTTTGGCTTGGTGATGTCGCCGACGTTTGGCAAAAATTTAACAGCTAAAACGAACGCGATTAACAAGAATGGGACGAATAACCAGAAAATCCAGTGCCATGAAAGAATTCCCAAGATCATTCCGGCAAGCGTTGGGCCAACAGCTGGCGCAAACATGATGACCAAACCAATCATCCCCATCGCGGACCCTAACTTATAGGGTGGAAAGATTAAAGTGGCCACGGTAAACATCAGCGGTAAAATCAATCCGGTCGCAATTCCCTGAATCATTCGACCGACTAATAAAATAGCAAAGTTTGGTGCCAACGCGGAGATAACGGCGCCGACGATAAAGTCACACAGGGCGAATAAGACCAGTGAACGGGTGGTAAAAATTCTTTGTAGTAGTGATGACATTGGCAGGACAATTCCGATGACCAGCATGTAGCCGGTCACTAACCATTGCATGGTACCAATGCTGGTGTGAAGCTCGGTAATTAAGCTTGGCAGGGCGATATTCAGTGATGTTTCACTCAACATTCCAACGAAGCCGCCGATGAGCATTCCCAGCATGGCAAGAAATGGTCGGTCAACGGGCTTAGCAGCCTGCTTTTGTTTTGGTTGTGCAAATGTTTGATCTGCATTTAACGATTTTTCCATAAAATGTTTCTCCTAATTCTAAATTCTAAAAAATAATTATTCACGACAATTGATTACACTACCATAAAAAAAGATATCTCGTAAGTTTTATTTTCAATTACTTTCATAAATTTCTGAAAACAAGCACCGTGGGGATTTGTGAGAACGTTTCCCAAAATATGGACAGTTATGTAGACATTGTCCATACATTTATGCCGAATTTCTACTACAATAGAGGCAGATACAAAGAACAACGTCATTTTCGCTGAAATTTGAAACGGGGAGCGATTGGATATGAAACACACAGTATTAATTTTAACTGGGGTGGGTGTCATTGTTGCCGGTGCCTGCTTCTTGAAATCAATCGGCTGGTTTGAAGACGATTCACACCTGTATGATGAGTACGAGGCAAAATAATTGAGTTTGTTTGGAGGAATTTTTAATGACAAAAAATAAAGCAATTCTAATTGGTGCCGGTTTGGCCAATATGGCTGCGGCTGTTTATTTAATTCAAGAAGGCCACTGGCAGGGTGACCAAATCACCTTTTATTCAATTGATGATCACGGTTCGAATGATGGCTCACCCGCCAACGAGGCTGCAGGGGAGTATTGGAACAAGGTTCACCCCCTTGAAAATACGAAAGGCTTCGTTGCTCGTGGCGGTCGGATGCTCAACTACCGAACCTACGTGGATTTAATGGATCTGCTCAGTCGTGTCCCATCGGCAACTGAACCAGGGATGACTGCCGCAGAGGATACCCGTGAATTTGATGCCAACCACCGGACCTTTGATAAAGCCCGTTTAATGGAAGGCGGCAAGGGAATTATTAATGGCGGTAAGCTTGGTTTTAATAATAAGGACAGAATGAAATTGACTGAACTTTTGTTGATGCCGGATTCTAAGGAAGAAAAGCTTGATAATGTGACGATTGCTGACTACTTTAAGGATGATCCTCACATGTTTACCACCAACTTCTGGTACATGTGGGAGACAACCTTTGCGTTTAGAACCCAGAGTTCAGCGCAAGAACTGCGCCGTTACATGCACCAAATGATTTATGAGTTTACACAGATTGAGCACTTGGTCGGCGTTAACCGGACCCGATACAATCAATACGAAAGTATCATGTTGCCGCTGATTAATTATTTGAAGGAACAGGGTGTCAAGATTGTTCTCAATCGACGGGTGACGAACTTTGAATTCAAAGACACGCCGATGCAAGACGAAATTACCGTGACTGCTTTGCGCATGACCAATACCGAAACCGGCGAGGAAGAAGACGTTGCGGTTGACGATGATACGGCGGTTATTTTCACCAACGGTTCAATCACCGACTCGGCAACACTTGGCGATTTCAATACGCCAGCTGCCGAAAACATGGACTACGGCGCTGCTGCCAGCTTGTGGAAGAAAGCAACCAACCGCTTTTACAACTTGGGTAATCCGGATAAGTTCTTCAACGACCGGAATGCCAGTGAGTGGATTAGCTTTACGCTGACGACCAAGGATCATATTTTGCTTAATGAGATTACCCGAATTACGACTCAAGTTCCTGGGAATGCCTTGAACTCATTTATTTCGACGACACCGATTACACCAATGGGCAATAAAGACGTTAACATGTCGATTGTGGTCCACCACCAGCCTCATTTCACGACCCAAAAGGCAAACGAGGCGGTTATCTGGGGTTACTTCTTGTATCCACGTCGGAAGGGTGAGTTCGTTGATAAGCAGTACATCAAGATGACGGGTAAGGAAATGCTTGAGGAATTGCTCGGACAGCTCTCAAAGGTTGACCCGGGTCCGGGTAACATTATGGATAAGAAACAAGAAATTATGGACAGCGTCATCAACTGCATTCCAGCATATATGCCGTATGCGTCCGCGCTATTCAATAACCGGGCCAAGACGGATCGGCCAAAGGTTATTCCGGAACACTCAACTAATTTGGCATTTACGGGCGAATTTGTAGAGCAGCCATATCAAATGGTCTTTACGGAACAAAGTGCGGTCCGCTCGGGTGAAATCGCAGCGTACCACTTTGCGGGGGTCCCAATGGCCAAGTTGGTCAAAAATCCGCGTTATGATAAGGATATAAAGACGTTAGCCAAGGCAACGAGGAAGATGTTTAAATAAAAGAGAGCGTAACAAACCGTTTAGGATAGGCAAAATAAAGACACAATCCCAGTTATGCGATTACTCGCATGGCTGGGATTGTGTCTTTATTTTGCCTATCCTGGTTTGCGGAGCTCATTTCAGCTAAATAGCAGTGGAAAAACCATCCCAGTGGTGCGATTACTCGCATGGCTGGGCTTTGCCGTTATTTTATCTATCCTGGTTTGTGGAGCTCATTTCAGCTAGATAACAGTGAAAAAGCAATCCCAGTTATGCGATTACTCGCATAGCTGGGGTTTTGTCGTTATTTTCTCTTCCTTGGTTTGTGAAGCTCATTTCAGCTAGATAACAGTGAAAATATACCTGTCGAACACGAATAATTATTAATGCCATTTCACAAATCAATAACTGTTGATGACAAAATAGAAATGCAATAGGCTGAAGGAAAAACCAGTCCTAGCAACCGTTTTCCAATTCCCTCAATCTTAGAATCTGTGTTCCTCTAAATAAATATTCATATAATGTGAAGAAATATCATCGAAAATCTGCTAATATATGACATAACAATATAAATTAGTTCTTCAGAAGTGAATGATTATTTAGAGCCGTTATTTGTTCCCAAAGCCAAAACAGAAAGTAGGAATAACCTTGACCAACGTAAAGACATATATTGAATCGATTAAAGATCAAATTGACCATCGTGACCCTGACCAAAAGGAGTTTCAAGAGGCGGTATTTACCGTTTTGGATAGCTTGGCACCCACTTTGGAAGCCCATCCTGAATATGTTGAAGCAAACCTTTTAGCACAATTGGTGGAGCCGGAACGGGTCATTCAATTCAGGGTTCCTTGGCAGTCTGATGACGGTCAATTTAACGTCAACCGTGGATTTCGGGTTCAGTTTAATTCTGCAATCGGGCCATATAAGGGTGGACTGAGGTTACATCCCAGCGTTAACTTGAGCGTGGTCAAATTCCTGGGCTTTGAACAAATTCTCAAAAATAGTTTGACCGGATTGCCAATCGGTGGCGCTAAGGGTGGTTGTGACTTCGATCCAAAGGGCAAATCCGATTCCGAAATCATGCGCTTTTGTCAAAGCTTTATGACCGAACTACAACGTCATATTGGTCCGGATTTGGATGTTCCTGCCGGCGATATTGGGGTTGGTGGACGGGAAATCGGCTACTTGTTTGGAGCTTATAAACGACTGAACGGATTTAAAAATGGCGTTCTGACTGGAAAAGGGCTCACCTTTGGCGGTAGTCTTGCCAGAACTGAGGCCACTGGGTTCGGTCTTCTATACTACACGAACGCGATGTTGAAAGCTCAAGGAGATACGCTGACTGGAAAGAAAATCAGAATTTCCGGTTCCGGAAATGTGGCCACCTATGCGATTCAAAAGGCAACCGAGTTGGGAGCAACTGTCATCACGGTGTCCGATTCCAACGGCTACATTTATGATCCCAAGGGAATTGACTATCAAGTTGTCAAACAAATCAAGGAAGTTGAACGTGGCCGTATTCGTGAGTACGCGGATCGGGTCGCTTCGGCTGAATACCATGGCGGATCTGTCTGGGACTTTGACGTTGACTATGATGTGGCCTTACCCTGTGCCACTCAAAATGAGATCAACAAGGATCAAGCCAAGTTGATCGTTAAAGATGGTGCCAAATACGTGTGTGAAGGGGCCAATATGCCAAGCTACCCAGACGCAATTGCGATTTATCGGGATGGCGGCTTGCTGTACGGCCCTGGAAAAGCTGCCAATGCCGGTGGCGTGGCCGTGTCAGCCCTTGAAATGAGTCAAAACAGTGAGCGGTTGGCTTGGAGCTTTGAAACGGTGGATAATCGCCTGCAGGATATCATGGAAGATATTTTTGCCAAGTCAGAAGCTGCCGATAAGAAATATAAGTTGGACAAGGACTATCAGGCTGGTGCAAACATTGCCGGGTTTGAAAAGGTTGCAGAGGCAATGATGGCCCAGGGACTGGTTTGATTTAAAAAGATGAGCAGCACTAATCGAAATGATTAGGCTGCTTTTTTAGTTGGACTAATTGATATGAATAAATATATAATAAAATGGATAATTATAGACTAACAATGAGAAAAGACCTCATTGCAATGCCAATAGTTACCCCTGTAATCACGAATACTGACATGGATGTTACTTCTTTGAACATGTAATATTGACCAAGCACTTCCCTTAAAGTTGATAAAATGATATATTTTATAAAAGCGATTTGTGAGGAGTGAATGAGTTGAAAATTATTAGAAAAAATCTTATCGTGTTAGTAACCACCTGCGCGTTTTTATTTATAATGAATAATATTGCATCTGCTCAATCGCGTGAACATTATACGATTGGCGTCGGGCCAACCTTTGTGCCGTTTGAAATCCAGGCCAAAAATGGGTCATACAACACCGCTCATCCTGGCTTAGACGTCGAAATTCTACGGGCAGCCGCTAAAAAGGAGAACTTCACCTACACGCTCAAAGTCATGAACTTTGCGGCGGCCGTTCAGGCGCTGGAAGGAAATCAGGTTGATGGCGTGATCGCCGCGATGATGGCGACTCCTGAACGGGCGCAAAAGATTGATTTTTCAAAGCCATACTATAACGTTGGCTTGGCACTCGCTGTTCCAAAGGGCAGTTCCATTAAGGGATACAGCGACTTAAGAGGCAAAACGGTTGCGGTTAAGACAGGATCGACCTCCGAGCAGTACGCTGAAAGTATTCAAAAGAAATACGGGTTTCACATTACCCGATTCAATGACAGTAATACGGAATTGAGCAACGTCCTAGTTGGCAACTCAGCAGCGGCCATTGATTCCACGGCGACCTTGCTGTATTCGATCAAGAATAAGATGAACTTGAAATTAGTCGGTAAGGCGGCCAACAAGAATCCAGTTGCGTTTGGTGTTAAAAAAGGACATAATCAAGAACTTTT
>NZ_JAXGWW010000106.1:0-6872 GCF_040773105.1 Lentilactobacillus sp. | reverse complement strand
GATTTGGTGGATGTCAGGAAAATTGAGGTTTTAGATTAAATAGACAAATAAGCCGAAACAAGGGTCACCAACTGTGAGTTGGTGACCCTTGTTTGGTTGAGCTGAGTGTTTGATTTTTTATACTTTTTTGTGAGTAGTTGCTCTAATGCTACCTAGTCGAAAACGTGTTCCGACGACCGCAAACGTAGTGCAGCGTCTAGTCCTGTGGGCGACGACCGCAAACGTAGTGTAGCGTATAGTCCTGTGGACGAGGCAACTGACGCTTTACTCTTACTTGGATAAAACGTGTTCCGACGCAACTGACACTGCAATCTAAGACACTTTTATTCAAATCCAAAACCAGGATTTAAATAAAAGCGCTCTTAGCTCTCCGACGGCTGTGAAACCGCCTAGCCTACTCGGCGTGTCAAAACGTTGCTCGTCACACTTTAGTTAGCGTAAGTCCTAGTTTTGCGTTTCCTTTTACCTGGTCGAAATGTGTTCCGACGGGCCTGATGCTAACTTCTAAGTCAACTTTGATTCAAACCCAAAAACGGGGTTTAAATCAAAGTTGACTTAGAAACCGCATCACCCAGCCCTCGTCACACTCTCTATCTTTCCGCTCCCTGCACCACTTCTACGACTTCGCCCGACTTCTTTGCCGTGCCCAATCTGTGGTCGAGGTACTGCGACAACAGCGACAATGAGTAACATACGATGAAGTACATGACCGCCAACGCCAGGAACATTGGAATCGTGTAGTTAGTGTTTTGCCCGTAGATGATTTGCGCATGGTTCATCAAATCCGGCAGCACAATGATCGTTGCCAAAGACGTATCCTTGACCAACGAAATAAACTGACTAACGATCGCTGGAATCATGTTCTTGATGGCTTGCGGCAAGATGATATACCTTAACGCCTGCCAATAACTCATACCAGTTGACCTGGCACCTTCCATTTGTCCAACTGGAATTGAAACAATTCCGGCACGGACAATTTCCGCGACCATTGCCGATTCAAAGACCGCCATCGCAATCACTGACGCCCAAATCGGATCCGGTTTAAAGCCGATATTTGGCAATCCAAAGTAGGTAAAGAAGATAATCAGGATCAATGGCAAGTTACGAATGATATCGATAATAAAGCCGACGATCGCTGAGAAATACTTAATTTTAACGTAGCGAATAATTCCTAAAATTATCCCAAATATGTAACTGAGGATAATCGAACAAACTGAAACTAAAATTGTGACCCAGGCACCTTCGAGAAGGAACCTGATGTTGATCCATGAATATGCACCTAAGACCGTTAACATAGCGTGATTCCTCCTTTATGCCAATTTCTTTTCAAGATAACGCATGTAATAACTCAACGGTAACGTCAAAATCAGGTATAAGACACCGACACAGAGGTAAGTGCTCATACTTTGCAGCGAGTCAGAAGCAATGACGTTTCCTTGATACATCAAGTCAAAGCCGGCAACGAAGGCAAGAACTGAAGAGTTCTTAACCAAGTTGATAAACTGGTTACCCAGTGGTGGAATAACGTATCTGAAAGCCTGTGGCAAAATAATGTAGCGCATTGCCTGCCAGAAACTGAGTCCATTGGCACGGGCGCCTTCCATTTGGCCAGGATCAACGGATTGAATTCCGGATCGAACCGTTTCAGCAATAAATGCTGACGAGTAAAGGGTCAAGCCAATGGTTCCTGAAACAAAGCCGCTAATTTCAACGACATACATCGGAATAACAACGTAGAAGAACATTGTAATAACCAATAGTGGAATGTTTCGGAACAATTCGATATAGACTCTTGAAATTACTCGCAGAAATTTGTTGGGGAAAACTTCCAAAATGGCAAAGGCTGAACCAATAATCAGGGCAAAGAACAGTGCGATAAGACTGCACAAAAGTGTTTGTCCCAAACCATAAAGGAGGGTTCCACCATAATTTTGAAAAATACTTATCATCGTTGTGCCCCCTTCAAATCAAATCCACGAACCTTGTGGAACCATTTATAAAGGAGTTGGTTGTACTCGCCAGATTTTTCAACCTTGGTTAAGGCGTCGTTCATGGCATCTCTCAACTTACCCTGTCCTTTATCAACAGCAATTCCGTAAGGTTCTTTGGTAAACGTACCACCAACTACTGAATACCCGGGGTTTTCGATTGACATCCCGTATAAAATACCGTTATCAGTCGTTAACGCGTCCCCCTGTCCAGACTTCAACGCAGTTAAGGCTTGCGAGTAATCGGTTAGTTGCAGCACTTTTGCTTTAGGAGCAAATTTCTTAATATTTTGAACTGAGTTTGAACCAACAACTCCCAAGACAATGGCGCCTTTATGGTTCAAATCTTTAACGTTTTTGATCGGACTGCCGTTCTTAACGAGGATGGCTTGTCCGGCATCAAAGTATGAACGTGAAAAGTCAACTTGCTTGGCACGTTCCGGTGTAATGGTCATCGTTGCCATAATGGCATCAATGTTCCCGTTTCTAAGTAATGGCATCCGGGTTTGACTGGTAACTTGGATAAAACGGGCCTTGCCGTCTTTTCCAAGGATTTGCTTTGTCATTGCCTTGGCCAAATCAATTTCAAATCCCTTAATTTGGTTATCCTTAACATCCATTAACCCAAACAACTTGGTATCAGCTTTGACACCCCAAGTGATCGTCTTTGTCTGTTTATCCTCTTGCAGCACATTTTTCTGCGATGCAGCGCTTGAACAGGCGCTCAATGTGACGACCATTAAGAGTAAGGTTAACAATAACCCAAGTCTTGATATGATCTTCTTCATGATGTGACCTCCCAATAATGAAATTTTTAATGCGTAATAATTTTGCCAAGAAATTGTCGTGCACGTTCATTGGAGGGTTCACCATTAAAGAATTTCTCGCTTGTGTCGTCTTCCAAAATACGACCGTCGTCCATAAAGATAACCCGGTTGGCAACTTCACGCGCAAATCCCATTTCGTGGGTCACAACCAGCATCGTCATATCGGAATCTTGTGCAATTTCCTTCATAACGTTCAAAACATCATCAATCATTTCAGGATCCAACGCACTGGTTGGCTCATCAAACAAGAGACACTTTGGCTTCATTGCAAGCGAGCGGGCAATCGCGATTCGTTGTTGCTGACCACCGGATAATTGCGCCGGCAACTTGTTGGCTTGGCTTCGAAGACCAACTTGGTCCAACAGTTGCATCGCCGTTTCTTTGTTTTCCTGTTCTGGTCGCTTCAACACAATTCGTGGTGCCAGCATGATGTTTTCAAGCACCGTCTTGTTGGCATACAAGTTGAAATGTTGAAACACCATCCCAACATTTTTCCGAATCCGGTTGGGATCGGTCTTCTTATTGGCCAAATCTTGACCATTAACGATCAATTTACCTTCTTGAATCGGCTCAAGCCCATTAACCGTCCGAATCAACGTTGACTTACCGGAACCTGAAGGCCCGATCAAAACAACGGTTTCGCCAGCTTCAATCTTCAAATTAATATCCTTTAACGCATGGAAATTGCCGTAATACTTTTGTACGTCTTGAAATTCGATCATTGCCATGTCATTTTCCTCCAATGCTTTCAGACAAATTATTAAAATTGCCTAAGAATGATACTACATCCATAATATGTTAAAAATTTTGATAGGTCAAAAAAATGTCACAAAAAGTTTTGTCTCATGTCACATTTCCTGCCAAGTCGTTGATCAGCGTCCAAAGTCAACCAAATTTTCCACCATCACGAATGAATATTTTTGGGTAATGTTCTAATTATAATTCAGAATCATCCAAAATGGAAACCTGTTTTGCATAAATTTTAATTAGATGCTCATTTTAAGAGTCATTAATGAGAGAGTGTGTGACGAGGGCTGGGTGATGCGATTTCTAAGACAGCTTTGGTTTAAACCCCGTTTTTGGGTTTGAATCAAGGCTGTCTTGGAAGTTAGACATCAGGCCCGTCGGAACTCGTTTCGGCTGGATAATCTGAAATCACCAAACAAAAAGCTGAGCCAAAAATTGATCCATTTTGACTCAGCTTTTTTATGAAGATTTTCAAATTAATTTTCAGTAATGTAATTCAGTATCTGGAACATGACATTTTTATTTTCGTCCGGAACCTGACGCGCCAAAATTTCCTCAGCGGACTGATTCAAAACAGACCCTTTGATATATGGATGATCGTTAATGACCATTTCTCTAACGTTATCTTCCTTGGGTTCAAAGTGAAATTGCAGGCCAACAACGTGATGATTCAAAACAAACCCCTGATTAACCAGGTTGTCGCTTGAAAATAACAACTGAGCACCTTCTGGAATTTGGAACATGTCCTCGTGCCAATGAAGCGCGGTCAACTTCTCAGGTAATCCGGGAATCACATCGGATTTCCGATAGACTGGTGCCCAGCCAACTTCCTTGGCAGGACCTTTGGTAACCGGGTACCCCAGCGTTTTGGTAATTTGTTGAGCGCCAAAACAGGCGCCAAAAATTGGTGTCTCATTTGCCAACAATTCTTGAATCAGTGCCCGCTCCTGTTTAATCCACGCCAAGTCATCATTTGGACTCATCGGGCCTCCAAGAATCACCAGCATATCCGTCTCGTCGGCTGTTGGCAGAAAGCCAAATTGATATGGATGATAAACATATAGCTGATAGCCATGTGCGTGGGCCCAGTCTTGAATTGATCCCGGTCCTTCGTTGGGCGTATGCTGCAAAACATTGATTCTCATGATTGATTCCCTTTCCCTTACAGTTTCTTATAGGCGACCATGGCCCTCAGTGTATAAGCTTGCGGTGTCTCAATCACACCAGCACGGCCAATTTGTTTAAACGGCCCGCCCACTAAAGTGACTGAAGCCAAGTAAAGCTTCAATGATCGTAAATCCAGTGATTCAACGGACTGCAGTCCCACCCGGCGGATTTCGCCGACAGGATAGGTTTCGGCCTGATTCAAGCCGCAATATACGACTAATGAGGTCCCTTGCTGACGCATTTCAAAGTACGGCATTAAGACACCCTTGCCAATCGCATAAATCGGCTTTCCGTTAACCTTGAGCAGCTCATAAATCTTGCGGTCGCTCATGCCATCGTAATCCGTTCTAAATAATTGTTGCTGTTCCATCTGGGCGACTAAACGATCAATATTACGCTGCTCGGTTGCCCCGATTTGAATCTTAGCAGGTAAGAGATGTTGATTATCAAACAATCCGTTGGCTGGAACATTGCGTTCTTCAGAAATCACAGTCGTTCCCATCTTTGACTGAACTTGTGTTTCTTGAGGATGTTCTTGAATATGCAGCCATTTGGCAAGTTTTGGAGAAATATCAAACCACGGCTGGCGTTTCGTGAAGTAATAAAAGAAGTTGCAAACCGTAAAGTACATCAAAATGATTGCAACCAATAAGATTAACAATCCCTTGGTCAGCATTGAGTTCTGCAAAAATCGAAAACCGATGTAGAACAAATAAATGTCGCCAAAGAAGCCCAGAACGGTGTAGATGCGGCTTTTTAACGTCACGTTAATATTAAAGTAACCGAGGTAGTGGTTAACCATGTCTAAAAAGCTAAACATTAGTTAGTTCCCTCCCCTGTCGTATCACCCGTCACCTGTTGGGTCGTGGTGGTATCGTTGTTATTTTGTGTATTCGTGGCACTCGACCCGGTTGTCCCAGTGGTCGTATTGCCAGACTTATTATTTTGATCATTCGTTTGATTTGAATTGTTGTTCTCGGTGGTCCCACCAGTGGTTGTGGTCCCTTTATTTGTGGTGGTGCCTTTGTTAGTTGTCTTGGACTTATTTGTCGTTGTCCCACTCTTGTCCGTCGTGTCGTTAGTGGTAGTTTGGTCACTACTATCGGCATTGGCCTTCTTATCGCTTTCGGCCTTTTCAGACGAAGCTTTGGCTGCTGACGATTCCTCAGCGGCCTTCTTCTTGGCTGATTCTTCCTTAGCCTTTTCCGCCTTGGTTTTCTCGTCATCAGTCTTCTTTTTATTGTTGTTGCCGTAAATCGAATTGGAGATTTGCTTTTGATGAGTCGTTTGAGTGGTCCTAGGGGTTCCCTCATCAGTGGATGTCACGTTATTAACCACAACATTGGTTGCACCAAGTGCCAAAGAAATCGATAAAATGGCAAATGGTGTAATTAATGGCGGAATTCTATTATCCATTCAAAAAACTTCCTTACTAAATTTTGTAGCCTTAATTATCGCATAAGAATCTGAACGAATGCTAAATAATTCGTTAATTATTCATTAAGTTAGCGCATTTAGGGCACAAACCATAAATCTGGAATAAATGCCCCGTCACTTCACAGCCTGAGAGCTGGGACGTAATTTCTGGACTTAGTGGGCAGTCCTTGAGTTCGATGACCTTACCACAGTTACTACAAATAAAGTGGTGATGATGTTCTTGTTGGAAGTCACACTGAAACTTAACCGAAGCCCGGTCACCTTGAACTTGTCTTTCAACAATTCCAAGGTCGGCAAATTCGGAAATGTTTCGATAAATGGTGTTATGACTCATCTTCGGAAATGTTTTACGCATAAACTCATCAATGCTCGTCACGTCCACAAATCGATTGGTGGCCGTACCGACCAAGAATTCAATCATCGCCGTGCGTTGTTTCGTGATTTTAAAATGATTATCTTTTAATACTCTGGTTGCTTGTTCGATTGCTGCAGGCATCCTACTCACCTCTAATAAGTAATTGTTACTGTTTATTCGCATATTACCATAGTTTCAACCCGTCAACAACTAAAGAACCGTTAATCATTATATTTCTCAACGATTTCGTCAATCTTTTCCCGGGTCTTATCCCAGTCTTTGTTGACCACTTCATAGGCCGTGCCCTTTAATTCGTAAGGCATCTGAAGATCACGGTTATATTCCTGACTT
>NZ_JAXGWW010000105.1:0-6969 GCF_040773105.1 Lentilactobacillus sp. | reverse complement strand
GTAGATGAAGTTTGCGTTATTTTCAACAATAATTCCGGCGGTGACGCGGCAGATAATGCCCTGCAGCTCAAGGAGATGCTCGGATTAACCTTTGGTGGGCTCGGGCCGCTTCAGATGAATTTGTTTTAACCGTTAATGGTGTGATCAATAGACTGCTCGTTCAGTGAGGTCGTTATTACTATGCAAAGTTTGGCGACGTGCAAATCTCATCGCCATTCTAAAAAATATTTGCTATACTTGATTGTATTAAATTAAAGATTAATTAAATGTGAAAAGAGGTACTTTCATGGCAGAAAGTAAGCCAACATTTTATATCACAACTCCTATCTATTATCCATCAGGAAAATTACATATTGGAAATTCATACACCACCATCGCGTGTGATGCCGAAGCTCGGTACAAACGCGCAATGGGCTACGACGTATTTTTCCTGACTGGAACTGATGAACATGGGTTAAAGATCGAACAAAAAGCAGAACAGCTGGGCATGTCTCCCAAAGATTACGTTGACAAGATGGCAGGGTCCATCAAACAGCTTTGGAAAAAGTTGGAAATTTCCAACACGAAGTTTATTCGAACAACGGATGATTACCATGAAAAAGCAGTTGCCGATATTTTTCAACAACTGTTGGATCAAGGCGACATTTACCTTGGTGAATACACAGGTTGGTATTCGGTTTCCGATGAGGAGTACTTTACGGAAAGTCAACTCGCCGAAGTTTACCGTGATGATGACGGTAAGGTGATTGGCGGCAAGGCGCCTAGTGGCCACGAAGTTCAATTGGTCCACGAACAGTCTTATTTCTTCAAAATGAGTAAGTACGCTGACTGGTTGCGGACATATTACCAAGAGCATCCGGACTTTATTCAGCCGGCAACTCGAATGAACGAAATGATCAAAAACTTTATTGAACCCGGCTTGGAAGATTTGGCAGTTTCCCGGACAACCTTTACTTGGGGAGTGCCGGTTAAATCAGATCCCAAACACGTGGTTTATGTGTGGATTGACGCGTTGACCAACTATATTACCGCGTTAGGCTATGACGGAAAAGACAATACCAATTTCAAAAAGTATTGGCCAGCCGATGTTCAAATGGTTGGAAAAGAAATTGTCCGTTTCCACACGATTTATTGGCCAATCATTTTGCACGCACTTGGGTTACCACTACCCAAGACGGTTTATGGTCATGGCTGGTTGTTGATGAAAGACGGCAAGATGTCCAAGTCAAAGGGCAATGTGATTTATCCAGAAACGTTGGTTGACCGATACGGGCTGGACGCACTCAGGTACTACCTGTTGCGGGCAATGCCGTATGCCAATGACGGCTTGTTTACGCCGGAAGACTTTATTGACCGCTTGAACTTCGACTTGGCCAACGATCTGGGGAATTTATTAAATCGGACCGTTTCGATGATTAATAAGTATGAAGATGGGATTATTCCAACCTTCAAATCAGGCGTTAATGAAGCAGATCGTGAGCTTGAAGACACTGCTTCCACCGTGATCACCAATTACCAACAGTTAATGGACGAGCTGCATTTTTCAGACGCGTTGGCAGAAGCTTGGAAATTGGTTGCCCAAACCAATAAATACATTGACCAAACCGAACCTTGGAATTTGGCCAAAAATCCTGATGATAAAGAAAAACTTGATTCTGTGATGGCCCATTTGGCTGCCGGCTTACGTGTGATTGCCGAGCTGATCAGCCCGGTCATGACTCACGCACCGAAAGAAATCTTTACCCAGCTTGGGATTAAAGAAGACATTAACTTGAAGAACCTTCGATTTGAAGACGTACCTGCCGGCGCAAAATGTGTGGCTAAAGGGACGCCAATCTTCCCACGGGTTGAAGTTGATGATGAAGTCGACTTCATCAAGCAGCAAATGACAAAGACGGATAAAGCCAAAGGTCGGGCTGCGATGAAGGAGGCTGCGGAAGCCGATTTTGATCCGGAAACAACCAATTTGAATTTGACTAAGAAGGAAGTTCGATTTGAAGCATTTGAAAAAATCGAACTGAAGGTTGCTGAAATTAAAGACGTCAACCGGGTTGAAGGTGCAGATAAACTGCTTCAATTTAGACTTGATGCCGGAGATGACGGCGATCGCCAGATTTTATCCGGGATTGCCCAGTGGTATCCGGATTATCAAAAATTGATTGGCAAAAAAGTGATCATTGTTTCGAATTTGAAGCCAAGAAAAATGCGTGGCCAGGTTAGCCAAGGGATGCTGCTATCAGTTGAACATAAAGATGGCAACGTTGAATTGGTTACAGTTGGCTCGCACCTCGAAAATGGGGTCACACTGGAATAAATCAAGTAGTTGTGGCAAGCTAATCGGAGTGAAAACTAGGGATTGGAAACAAGACGCAAGTTTTGTCACAATCCCTATTTTTATCGATGAACATGGAGTAAGAAATGAAAATTTTTGATTCACATACGCATTTAAATGATTCACAATTGTATCCACAAGCAGATCAGTACTTTCAACACGCTCAAAATTTGGGCGTCGTTAAGATTGCCAACGTGGGTTCTAACCAAAAGCTCAATGATTTATCACTCGAACTGGCGGCACAATATGACGACATGTATTCGATTATTGGCTGGCATCCGGAAGACTCGATTCACTATCATGAGGCTGAGGAAAAACTGCTGATTGAACAGCTCCAGAGTCCTAAAGTCGTTGCGGTAGGTGAAATCGGGCTTGATTATCACCAAACAACGTCTCCAAGAGAAGTCCAAAAACGCGTCTTCAAGCGTCAAATTGATATTGCCAAGCAATTGCACCTGCCGATTTCGATTCATAACCGGGATGCGTTTGAAGATACCTACGCCATTCTTAAAGAAATGGACGTTTCAGATATTCGTGGCGTGATGCACAGCTTTAATGGGGATGTTGAATGGCTTAAAAAATTTCTGGATTTGGGGATGCTGGTTTCTTATAGCGGTGTTGCCAGCTTCAAGAAGACCCACGAGGTTCATGACGCCGTCAGAAACACTCCGTTTGATGAGATGCTGGTCGAAACGGATGCACCGTATTTGGCACCGGAGCCCATGCGCGGTAAACAAAATGAACCGGCGTACACGTTGTACACGGTTGAAGCGATTGCCAGAATTTGTGATGTTAATCCGGATGTCATTGCTGATTACACCTATCACAATGCACTGAGATTATTTGGAATTGAGGATAAATGAAAAAAATAAAAGAAGTGATTGTCGTTGAAGGAAAAGACGACACGAAACGAATTCAAAGAGCAGTTGATGCCGATACGATCGAGACAAGGGGATCAGCGATTCCAGATGAAACGTTGGATCTGATTAAAAAGGTTGCCGAAACCCGGGGAATCATTGTGTTTACCGATCCGGATTTTTCCGGCGAAAAAATCCGCAAAACAATTTCAGCTGAAGTTCCCAATGCAAAGCATGCATTTATTACCAAGAAGCAGGGGGTTCCCAACCGATCTGACGGGTCACTTGGCGTAGAGCATGCCAGTATCGAGTCAATTCGCGAAGCGCTCAGCAAAGTTTACACGGAAGATGATTCGGCCGCTGAGTTGATTTCTCGAGAAGAACTCATGCATGAGGGCTTAATGGGCAATCCAAGCGCCAAAAAACGGCGGGAACAACTTGGCGAGCTGTTACGAATCGGCTACGTCAATGGCAAGCAGCTGCAACACCGGCTGCGAATGTTTGGCATTACCCGTGACCAGTTTTTGGCTGCTGTTAAGCAGATTGATAAGGAGGATTCAAATGACTGAATACCCACAAATTGCCAGTCCAACGCGGACCCAAGCGATTTTGAACCAGTATCATCTGTCAGCTAAGAAGAGCCTCGGTCAAAATTTCTTGACTGATTTAGATGTTTTAGACAACATTGTTGAAGCGGCTCAGATTACCAAGGATGATAACGTGATTGAGATTGGTCCTGGAATTGGCGGCTTGACGGAGCAGCTGGCTAAAGCAGCCAACAAAGTTTTGGGGTTTGAAATTGATGCCAACTTGTTGCCGGTTTTAAGCGAAACTTTGGCACCGTACGATAACATAAAAATTATCAATCAGGATATTTTAAAAGCGAATTTACCTGAAATTATTTCACAGGAATTTGATGCTAATAAATCGCTGAAAGTTGTTGCCAATCTGCCATATTACATTACGACGCCGATTGTGATGAATCTGATTGCCGGTCAAGTGACCTTTGACGCGATTGTTGTCATGATGCAAAAAGAGGTTGCCGAACGACTGACGGCCGTGCCTTCAACAAAACCGTACGGGTCTTTGTCTGTGATTGTCCAAGAATTAAACGATGTCGAAATTTCGTTTATTGTCCCAAAGACGGCCTTTATCCCGCAACCCAAAGTTGATTCAGCGATTGTGAAGCTGTCACCGAAAACTGACCGGAAAGTCACACCTTTCGACTCGAAAATATTTATTAGTTTTGTCAGGGGATGCTTCATGCATCAGCGGAAGACACTTTGGAATAATTTACAGGGTGTTTTTGGTAAAACACCTGAAAGGAAAGCGGCGATTAAGGAAGTTTTAAACCAGGTCGCAATTGATCCAAGTGATCGGCCGGAAAGTCTCACCGTGGAACAGTTTGTCACGATGGCAAATGCTTTTCATACTTCGACAAATCTAATCTAATTCTCATCGTTCTATTGTTGTCAGATGACCTGATTTGTGGTAAAAATTGCTTTTCTATTACTCTTGTGGTATAATTAGCCATCGTGAGGTGAATAGGATGCCAGTGACTTTATCTGTGATTAAGCATAAGATGGACGATCATATCGGCCAGCATGTACTCGTAACTTCTCAAATCGGGAGAAGAAAGACGACTAAACGAACGGGAATTTTGAGGGAAACGTTCCCGGCTGTTTTTGTTGTCGAATTAGACCCGGGGAAGGCCAACTTCGAGCGCGTATCATACAGTTATACTGATATTTTGACGAAAAACATTGAAGTTGACTTTGATCATATCCAGGCAGTCTAATGCCATCTTGTTGGATAATCAATTTGGGGCCCGTGAGGCCTTTTTGTTTTACCCAAATCCAACTTATTCACTGACATTTTATTAATAATTTAGTATAATTTTGTTATTAGTGAATGAGTGGAGGGGGCGAGGCGAATTGAAAATGATTATGCGGGCACCGGCTAAGTTAAACTTAGGGCTGGATGTCCCCTTTATTCATGCTGACGGGACAATTGAGTGGCGGATGGTCATGACTTCGATTGGATTAAGTGATCACGTCCAGGTGGCCACTCAAAATTCCCGGTCGATTACCATCCGCTCCGATAGTGGCTTTTTGCCGAATGATAAACGTAATCTGGCGTATCAAGCTGCCCACCTGTTTTTACAACAAATGAATATCAAGTCCGGTTTGGATATTGTTATCGAAAAAAACATTCCGGTTGCAGCTGGGCTCGGTGGCGGCTCATCTGATGCAGCCGCAGTGTTGCGGGCCCTTAATTGCATTTTTGAAACCAACCTATCGTTGGCCGAACTCGCCCGTTTGGGTCTGCACGTGGATTCGGATGTTCCTTACTGTGTGTATAGCAGAACCGCGCTTGTCAGTGGTCGGGGAGAAGTAGTGACCCCGCTTAACAAATTACCGAAGATGTGGTTTGTCCTTGCCAAGCCCAATGTGAGTGTATCGACACCCAAAATTTTGAAACGACTAGCTCATACCGAGATCACGCATCCAAATATTGACGCCTTATTAATGGGGATTGAATCAGCAAACTACGATCAAATCACCGAAAATATTGGCAATTCATTAGAAGTTATCACGGCTGCCAGTCATCCACAGATTGCCACGCTCAAGCGGCGATTGATTGAGTACGGCGCGGATGGTTCTGAAATGAGCGGAAGTGGGCCAACTGTTTTTGGCATTTGTCGCACAGAATCGCGTGCTCATCGGGTTTACAACAGCATTTCCGGATTTTGCAACGAAGCTTATATTGCCCAGCCGGAATGCGAGACGGATCCGGTTATTTAACCGACAAACGGATATCATTAACAACATAGGGTTGCCAGCAAAACTTAAGTTTTGTTCAAGCAACCCTTTTTATGTGCTGACAGCGATTGACAAAAATTTGTTTTCATCTAAACTAAAATAGTAATAATTACCTTTTACAAAGTTGCGGAGGTCGTTTCATTTGAATGAAACATTAATTTCAGTAGAACAATTATCATTAAGCTTTCCGAATCATCTAGTGCTCTCAGATTTGAGCTTTAAGGTCCACCGCGGTGAGTTTTTAGGGATTATCGGCGAAAATGGGGTGGGAAAAACGACCCTTGTCCGACTTATTTTAAAGCAGTTAAGGCCCTCAGCCGGTAAAATCAACATCAAACCAGGTCTCAAAATTGGCTATGTTCCTCAATTTCGAAACGTTGATGTTGAATACCCATTATCAATTGAAGATTTTATCTCGCTAAACTTTACCGGAATTAAGCTGCCCTGGTTGTCTCGAAAAGAAAAGGCAAAGGTTCAATCTGTGATCAAGCAGGTGAACCTGGACCACATTGCCAAACGGCCGCTTGGATTGGCATCCGGTGGTGAAAAGCAAAAGGCTTATCTGGCACAAGCACTCATTAACGATCCTGACCTGTTAATTCTCGATGAATCAACGGCCAGTTTGGATCCAAATACCAAGCGGGAACTGTTGGATGTCGTCCTTCGACTAAACAAGGCGCTTGGGTTGACCGTGATCTTTGTTTCTCATGATATGCAAGTCATTCACGAGTATCCGGATCACTTCCTCTGGTTGACCAAACAAGGATACACGCAAGGCCCAATTGATGAGCTGCATAATGATTCAAAGGAGGGCGAATATGTTTAGTCTTGAATTTATGCAAAACGCCTATTTGGCGGGGACGTTGATTGCAATTGTCAGTGGCATCATGGGCGTCTTCGTGGTTGCACGAAATATGCCCTTTATGACGCACACACTTTCTGAAATCGGCTTTGCGGG
>NZ_JAXGWW010000104.1:0-6981 GCF_040773105.1 Lentilactobacillus sp. | reverse complement strand
CGACTTGTCGACATACTTGCCGTTGACCGAATACATCCAGCCGCTGCCGGGCTTGATATCATTTTCCTTCAGTCCGTTAATGGCACTGACGTAAATGGCCGGACTGCTGGTATAGGTGACTTTTAAATTGGTTTGTTTGAGAAGCGTAAAGGCCGTTGTCTTCTTGGTAATGCTTAGATTACCTGAATAAAACTGCTTCTTATACCCAGAAACTTTGAGGTAGGCCCTCCCAACCGTATTCGTTGATCGGTGAGTTGTGGCCGTCTGCTTTTTAGTGGTCGCTTTGGGATGCTGAGACGTGGATGACTGTTTAGCAGTCGCATGATGAGCGGCTGCTTTCTCAGGCGTATGAGCTATCGAAGACGCCCGATCCGCTGTTTGATGATGAGCAGCCTGGTGCTTGGACTTGCTGTGATGTGGTTGATTGGAACTGGACTGCTTTTTTGGCTTGCTTGAGGAGGAAGTCGAACTTGAGGATACCTTAGGCTGGCTGCCGGAATCCATCTTGGCAACTGCTTCGGTTTTTGGATGCTGCTCAGCTCGGTTGGCGATCACCTCGCGGACCCCGAAGGCCAGGCCCAGCGCAATCACAATTCCAATGACGACTCCAATCGCTTTTTTCATAAACCCATTCCTTTAACTTACTTGATTGTATAAACTGATCGGTGCTTGAGCGCTTGCCGATAAGCCGCATTTGCCAAATTGACCTGACCCACACCCAAGGTTTGAGTAGCGGCCCCCTTAATTGAACCGGTTGATCGAACATGACCGAGCATTGCTTTCAAAGGTGAAGCGGTTTGACCTGATTTAAAGTAACCATTGACGTATTTCAACGTTGATTGCTTAGTTGAAAATGCGATGATTACTTCAGCAGTTGAGTTGGCATTGGGGTAAGTCTTTCCCATGTACGCGTACCCGAACGCACCACTTGGGTAGACCGCATTTTTAAGGTAACTTTGCCCCTTGGCAATCGCCGATTTGACGGCTGCCGTGGACGACTTGCTTCGAGCCAATGCAGTAACAGCCATTGCCGTGGTGTCGCTGTCTGTATTGGCAAGCTGATTATTATACGCCCATCCCTTGTTACTGAGTTGATTCTTAACGATCACCTGACCCAAGCTGGCCTTTGAAAATTTTGCATTGTTTGGCCGCTGATAATTGCCAGTCGATAAAGCAATTAATACCTGACTTTGGACAGTCACAGTCTGCTTCATCATGGATTTACGATAAAGTGCCGCAACCAGGTTTAGAGATTTCTTAGCCCCGGTTTTGTGGAGCTTCTGTGGATTCAAGCCAACCGCCTTGATTGCGATAATAGCAGTTGCCAAATCAGCTGGGGTACTCTTCTTATTCAATATTAAGCTGTTAGCGACCCGTGTTCGCTGTGTCTTGGTAAACTTGTACCCCAAGCCTTTAAGCCCCAGGAGAAAGTCTGAATAGCCATAAACGGCCCCAGTCGTCGGATAGGCTTTTTTACTAAATATGTAACTGGTCTTACCGGAAAAGCCGGTCCGGTTCTTGGATAACATCTTCTTGGCGTATTGATAACTGGCCTTGGTCTTTGATTGTTGGTAAGCAGTTGAAGCAGTCTTAACACTGGCAGCGTTAACGGTTGCCAGCGGTGAAACGGCACCGGCTAACAATAAGCCGGCCATTGATAAAGTCACTAATTTTTTAATGTGTTTCATAAGTTATCCATCCCTTGATTTATTGTTTGGGTAAAAAACTGTATTTTCGGTCCAGCCGGTTAAACAGCTTTTCCCAAGTTCGATATAGTAATCCAATCAGAACAACGTTTGATAGACAATGGTTCAAATCAAATCCAGCGCTCGCCACAAATGCCAAAATAAAACTTTTCGGCGTTAGTGGGGTCACGTAAGCCAAAGCATACCAAAGATCCATCATCCAGCCAAACACAAATCCCCAAACGCCGCCAAAAACAATCATCGCTATCAGGCTGTGACGAAACTTGGTCCGGCCGATAAAGCCGGCGGTCAGTCCCATCAACCCCCAGGCAACCATCTGCCACGGAGTCCACGGTCCCTGCCCCAAAAACATATTTGAGACCAGCGCTGTCGTCGAACCGGTCACAAAGCCCAATTCGGGTCCAAGGACCACCCCGCCTAAAATAATCACAAAGCTGGCAGCTTGAACGCTGGGAATCGAGGCAAACGGCACGCGGCCGGCAACCGCCAGCGCAATCAAAATGGCCACAAACATTAACGTCTGTGTCTTCAGCGGTTGGTGTTCAAACCGCCAGTAGGCAGGAAGAAGCGTACATAAGAGTACCATGAAGCTGAATAGCAAGAAATATTGATTTTTTAACAACAGTACTAAAACTAAAAAAACAGCGATCAGCGAAAAGACAAGAAGCATTCGGCTGAGATAAACTGCCCGTTGATTATGAAACATCGCCACTCGTCCCTTCTGATTTAAGTGTAACATCATCCACCAATATTGCCTCAGGAACTTGGCTTCTCAACAACCGATTAATGGGTGTTGTAAAAAAGAAGTTATCAGAAAAAAATTCTCTGGTCGGCAAAATAGTATTGAGGTGACCATCAAACATGAACGCACAGTGTTTTGTATACGCCGCGCAAAACGCCATGTCATGGCTGGCCATCAAAATTGTCGTCCCGCTTTGGTTGACTTCTAGTAGCCACTTGCCCAACAACTGTTTGGTATATGGGTCCAACCCCTTGGTGGGCTCATCTAAAATCAACAACTGTGGCTTGGCCAGTAGTGCGATAGCCAGACCCAAAAGCTGCTGCTGACCGGCACTAAGGTCAAACGGGCTGTGGCTTTTAACCGAATTCAGGTGCAAACGGGCAATCATGGCCTCAATCGCTTCGTTTGATACAGTTTGTGGCAGTTGGTCCGCCTGATTTTGCAGTTCTTCAAAGACGGTCTCGGCCCCGAATTGAAGTGCGGGAGTCTGTGAAAGAAACGAAATTTTTGACAGCCGGTCACCAGTTGGCAGCCGCCAAACAATCTGCCGGTCAAATTTAATCTTTCCGTGCTGGGGAACCCTCAGCCCAGCCAGCATCGTCAGCAAAGTCGTCTTCCCAGAACCGTTTTTGCCAACGATTGACAGCCAGTCGCCCTTATGCAAATCAAGGGCCAAGCGATCGACAACGTTATTGGCGTGGTTAAAAGAAAACGAGATATCTTTAGCGCTCAATATGACAGGTTTGGAGACTGTCCGAGGCGTGTCTTGAATGGTCGACTGAAATTCCAGGCGCTGCTGCAAGATGGCAGTCTGGCCGTCAGCGACCGAAATCGGCAGTTTTTGATCGGTCAACTTTAAGTTCAAAAATAGTTTGGAAACGTCCGGCACGAAGTATTGGAGCTTGGTATCTGCCGCCATCTTGGGAATCCCGGTCGCCGGGTCGCCCACAAATGAAAGCCGGCGATCTTGGATCAGGACCATCGTATCAGCCAAAGCCAGTGCCGTTGACAAGTTGTGTTCTGTCATCACAATTGTCATCCCCAACTCTTGGTGGATCCGTTCCAAGACATCAAAAAAGTGCTGGGTTGAAAGTGGGTCAAGCTGTGCGGTCGGTTCGTCCAATAGAATAATATCGGGACGTAAAATCAAAACCGATGCTAAATTAACTAATTGCAGCTGGCCGCCGGATAAGCTGCCAATCGTATTGTGCAGTAACTGATCAAGTCCTAAATAGTTGGCTAATTCCGCAATTCGCCGCTCAATTTCTTCACTGGGACAAGCGATGTTCTCTAGTGAAAATGCCAATTCGTCAATCACAGTGTCCATAATCGGCTGTACGGCGGGATCCTGAGGAACATACCCCACCGTTTTCGCGCTGGTCAGTTTATCCAAACTGTCGAGAGGCCGTTGATTAATCAGAATTTGGCCGGATCGAGTCCCATTGGGGAGTAACTCCTTTTTAAGATGATTGATCAAAGTGGTCTTGCCACTGCCGGTTGCACCTGCAATGACGACAAATTGACCGTGAAAAATCGTCAAATTAATGTCGGCTAAGGCAGGTTGAGGACTGTCAGGATATGTAAATGTCAGATGGTGGGTTTGAATTAATTCCTGCATGCGCGATAAGCTCCTTCAAAAACCAGTGGGCCGATTAATAAAATACCCAGGCTGACCACTGCTAAAAAGTCGTCAGTTGCCCAAAAACCGGTAAAATCAGCGACTGATTTCGACCAACCGAACTGGCTGCTTCGAACCACGATCATCCCAATAAAAACGACTAACGAACAGCCCAAAAACATCCAATCAGTGGCATGCCAACGATACGTCTGATAATGGCTGCGTTTGGTCGCCCCAAAGCCCCTGGCATCCATCAACCGAGCCGATTCCATCCCTGACGCCAGCGAATCCTCCAGGAGAATCTGCAGAAGTTTACCCGCATTTCGAATCCGAACGCCGATAGAACCGGCTTCAACGTTCAAGTTTCGGGTCTTCTGCAGCATGGCCAGTTCGTGAAATTGATGATTGAAGGTTTTGACCAGATGAACTGACATCACGGCCAGCAGTCCCAGTTTCGGCGTGATGGGTGAAAAGACATAAACCAAGCGATTGGCGGGCAGGATAACATTCAATACACCAAACACCATTAGCATTTCTACCAGCATTAGGCCCATGACAGCACCATAGATCAAAGCCGGCAACGAAACTCGAAACGTCAACCCGAAGACCGAAAGCTGTCCAAGTGTTGGTGCAAACTTTTGGTTCAACAAACAGTTAAAGAAAACAATCGTCAAAAAGAGCAACCCATTCCACTTGAGCTGCTTGAACACACGCCGCCAGCCCATATAAAATCCGCTAACCGCCAACAAGCCGGCAAATCCAACAACTGCGACGGAAACGTGGTTAAACAAAAGCAGCCCAACCACGACTTCAACGAAGTAAACTGCCGAAACGACTGGGTGAAGCTGATAAAAAAATGTCATTCGTATCGGCAATTGCTGCATGGTTAGACTGCTCCTTTCAAATCGATGTTGACCCTGAATGACTATTATATCATCAACAAGCGTTTGAATTTTGAGTAACTCCCAAATTATTTAATTGACTTAGTCTTCAACAATCACTCCCAGCATCGCGACAATTTGTCCGGCCTGCCAGGGGTTAATTTTTAAGCCGGCGATTAGTTCGGGGTTGACGATGAGGTCATCAAAAGTTGCCTTGGACAGATCAATTCCTTTCATCCGCGTATCGAGAAAATCAATCTGGTTAACGTCACAATTGTTAAACGACAGCCCCTTTTTGACGGTCACGGCCTGAAAGCTGCTCTCAACCAGGTTGCAGTCGACAAAAAAGCTGTCTTCGAGCTTAATTTCACTGAAATTGGCATAGTGCAGGTTGGAATCTCTGAACTGGCATTTCTTAAGCAGCGTCCCCATCGAAAAGTCGGCGCCCATCAATTGAACGTTGGTAAATTGGCAATTAGAAAAGTAACTCTTGTGAAAACTGGCGTTCAAGAAGTTACAGCCCTTAAAGGACACGTAACCCCAGTCGCTGCCGTCAAAGTTGCTTTGTTCAAACGCGCAGTGGTCAAACACAACCTCGTTAATACGAATTAATTGGTTGGAAACTGTGATGGTGCAATTTAAATACTCGTTATCAGGTTCGACATCGTCCAAGCTCAATGTCTGTTTCTCAATCGTTGCCAAATTAATCCTCCTGCAGTTGGTTGCGATAAACAAGTCGACTGACTACGTAGTAAATGACGGCCGCAATCATCATCGAAATAAACGTTGCACCAACTGAATTCGCCAATACCGGCACTTGCTTGATGTAGCCGTATGCGATCACCGCAATTAGCCACGACCCAATCGCAATCCAGTTAATTCCACCGGTATACCAGTATTTGCCGGTTCGAGAGGCAAAGTGTTCGACCCGGTACTTCCGCTTGGCGACGACGTAGAAATCAGTCAAGAAGATGGCAATCTCAGGTCCTAAAAACATCCCAATACCATCCAAAAAGGCGGTAAAAACATTCAGGAAGGTGGAATAAAAAATTGGAATAAAGGTCACAAACACGGCGACAATCGTCACGGAAACGATGCTGACGGTCAACGACAAGCGTTTGGTCATGTTGGTCAGCGCCGATCCAGCCGACATCAGGTTCACCGCATTGGCCGTTGTACTGGTAATAATGATCACGAGCATCGCCAAGACTCCAAGACCCAACTTGCTGGCAATCGTGGAAGGATCCGAGTTGTTGGCATCGAAGTGATTTAAGGTAATCGCAGTCGCAATTGTCGAGATAATCCCAATCATCGCAAACCAAATCAGTCCTAAATTAGCCCCAAAGAACGGCGCCCAGGTCGAACTGGCCCGTTTCTTTGAAAAACGGGTAAAGTCGCTGGCTGCGGTCACCCAGGCTAAATTAAAGGCGGCCAATACATCCACGGCTTGGCCCGGCGTCATTTTCAGAGCAGCCGGTGCGTGCCACGAAACAATTTCAGATAACGACACGTTTTGGAAGACCACGATTGATTCCCAAATCACCAAGATGAAAACCAGAATAATAC
Organism: Lentilactobacillus sp.; assembly: GCF_040773105.1. Classification (NCBI taxonomy): domain Bacteria; kingdom Bacillati; phylum Bacillota; class Bacilli; order Lactobacillales; family Lactobacillaceae; genus Lentilactobacillus; species Lentilactobacillus sp. The sequence continues at coordinate 468 of NZ_JAXGWW010000104.1, read as the reverse complement.
CAATTCGTTCAATAATCCGGACGGACTTTTCGCCCATCGAAATACTGAGTAAATGCAGAATGCTCATCACGATAATTCCTGAAACCAACCCCTTCAATCCACCGGGCTTACCATAGACCGGCCAGCCCAAGACGTCGTGGAGAATATAACTAATTGAGGTTGCCGCGATAAATGTATTCACGGCGGCCCAGCCGATAAATTGGACAATGTTGATCACGGACGGTAAAAAACTGCCCTTAAGCCCAAATGATGCCCGGGTCAACGCCATTGCGGGCAACCCGGTCTTATAGCCCATGTATCCGGACAAGGCCAGCAAAAAGTATGTAATGACACCCACGATGATCAGCGTGGTCGAAGCTGTCACAAACCCGCACGCCGCAATCACGCCGCCAACGTACCAGGTTCCGTTATTGGCGTTTGCGCCCACCCAAGTCGCAAACATATCCCAGTAGGATTGATGCCGATGCT
>NZ_JAXGWW010000103.1:0-7068 GCF_040773105.1 Lentilactobacillus sp. | reverse complement strand
GGCTAGAGAATTGTCGGCGACTTTGGAAAAATTGTGAGCGTCAATTAACCACCAGTCTGCAAATGGTCGTTTTAGCGTTTTTAGCACTATTACTTAAGAGATTTTAGACAGCTTCTAAGGTCGTAAGGATACCGATACGTTTCGAATACCTTGTTGGGTGCGATGGCCTGCTTCACCTTAACGATTGGCGTTGGAGTGGTATCCGGGCTGAACGTTGCTTTGAAAAAGCCAAGCCCAATTAAGACTACTAACAATGTACCACCTAAAAGTCCCCATAATTTGCGATGTCGTTTTAACATGATTATCCCCCGTATCGAAATGCATTTATTAATTACATTATAGGCATACTTGGGTGCTGAAAAATATTGATACCAAGTTCTTATAGTTTCCTTAGCAATTCCGGCAATTTTTTTTGCTTTCTTAAAGATTACTCAGACTTGACATTTCATTGATGCATTGTAAAATTAATGCCAAGTCAATTTAAAAGTATTTCGTACTTTTATATAAAAGTACAGACGACCTTTATTTGGAACTTGTATTTGCAAAGGAGAAGGAAAATGAAGACACAATCGATTCATCGTACCAGTATATGGAAGTTCAAGTTATCAGCAGCCACCATGACTTTAATTCCAGCAGCGGTCGGGATTAATTACGTTGCCAAAGCATTGGCGGAAGGGCTGAAATTGCCGGTCTGGTTGGGGTCACTGGGGACCTTTCTGGCCAGTATGTTGGCAGGCCCGGTAGCCGGTGCCATCAGTGGCTTTATCAACAATGTCATTTATGGGTTAACGTTATCGCCGGTATCAACTGTCTACGCAATTACCAGCATTGGGATTGGCTTTGCGGTCGGCATTTTGCATGCCAAAGGTTGGTTTTCTTCCGCAAAGAAAGTGTTTGTTTCTGCCATTATTATCGCGATTGTTTCTGCCGTTATTTCAACGCCGCTTAACGTTATTTTTTGGGGTGGCCAGACTGGCATTGCCTGGGGAGATTCACTTTTCGCCGTGTTAGTTGCCAACCATGCACCGGTATGGATCGCGTCATTTGTGGACGAATTCGTGTTGGATATTTTGGATAAGGTCTGCGTGGCTTATATTGCCCTTTTCATTTATCGTCAATTGCCGCAGAGAATGATTCGTTTCTTTGGGGATGATTGACAATGGCTGATCAAAGTATGGTTTCTGGGAAGCCTGGCGTTAATTCAAAATGGTATAACGCAATCGATCCAATCACCAAATTATTAATGATCCTGGATATGGCCCTTCTAAGTTTTTCCAGTACAAACTTATTATTTCAAGGCGGGTTGATTTTTGTTGCGACTGGATTGCTATTATTTTCGAAATTAAGCTCGACGACCGTTAAAGCTTTGGGGTTCAGTTTATTCTTGATCTTGACGATGTTGGTCATCCAAGGGTTGTTTTATAGTCGCAATCAAACCCTTTTGTTTTCGATTGTTGGCATTAAGTTCTACAAGGAAGGATTACTTTACGCGACGACTCTTGGCAGCCGTGTGTTGGTCATTATTTTGGCGACTGGCTTTTTTATGGTTACCACGAGTATTTCTGAAAATGCCAAGTATTTGGAACAGTCGGGCTTATCGTATAAAACGGTCTATGTTCTAATGTCGGTGTGCTATATTTTACCCGAGATTATGCGGAACATGCATAAAATTCAAATGGCACAAAAGGTACGGGGGACCAATCCCCAGAAAAGCATGCTACAAAAATTAAAATCAATTTTGCCGGTGCTAATTCCCTTGGTTATTAAAACCTTGGATCAATCGATGGCCCGGTCGATTTCGCTTCAGTTGCGCGGGTTCGACAATCCCCACCGAACCGTTTTGAAAGTTGAGAATCGTTATCGCTGGGTGACCGGAATGCACGTCGGATTATCGTTTCTGGCAATCATTTTGATAGGGTGGAAAATATGGACGAAGATAAACGGATTATTTTAAATCAATTGAGTGTTAGATATCGTGGATCAGATGGGCTGCAGTTAAGAGGCATCACCGTTAGTGCTGAAGCCGGGCAAATCATTGGTATCGTTGGCAACAGCCATTCCGGTAAGTCCACGCTTTGCCAAGTATTAGCCGGTGTCGTTCCCCGAATCATCTCCGCGGAAATGCAGGGGTCGTGCCAGGTGCTGGGCCGTTTTGCCAAGGATGACTGGCGGCAATATAACGCAATGACCGGGGTCGTGTTGCAAAATCCTGCCGGACAACTAAGTGGTTTATCGGACACTGTAGAAGATGAAATTGCCTTTGATTTAATCAATCAGGGGATAGATGAGGCAATTATTAAGCGCCGGGTTGCCAACGTGGCTGCACAAATGGGCTTGTCGGATCAACTGGGACAGCAACCGGAAAGCCTATCTGGTGGTCAAATGCAGCGCTTGGCAATTGCGACCGCGATTGTGACAGACCCCCAGTTGCTCATTTTGGATGATCCCACGAGTGAAATGGATCCACTTGGCCGCCAACAGTTCTTCGACTGGTTGGCAAACGTGTCAAACACAACCGTGGTCATCGTGTCCAGTGAGCTGGATGATTTATGTGAAGTTGCTGACGTGATTTGGATTTTGAAAGAGGGTCAACTAGTTGCCAACGGTTCTCCAGTGACGGTATTTAACCACTTAAATTCAGATTGGCAGATTCCTGAACCAACGATTTATCGCTTGGCAAAAGGGATGAATTGGCGGCTTTCAACCGGAGCTATTCCGGTCACTATCAGTCAGCTCAAGGAGGCCAGATATGTCGCAAATTGAACTTGAGAACTTAGCGTTTGCCTATCCTGAAAAGTCATTTGAATTATCAGTGGACCACCAAGTGCTTTCTGATTCGATGATCGCAATTGTTGGCCAAAATGGTGTCGGGAAGTCGACAATTTTCAAGCTCCTGACGGGTTTACTGAAGGCTCAGTCTGGGAAAATTAGTGTCGATGGGGTGGAATTCAGCGAGCTGGATCCGAAACACCGATTGCAAAAAATTGGCATTACTTTTCAAAACCCTGATGACCAACTGTTCAATGCAACTGTTAAACGAGAGGTAGAGTGGAGTGCGTCTCAAGTGATGCATGATCAGGACGCTATCTCCGTAAAAGCTGATGCTGTCCTTAATAAAGTCGGACTGGCAGGCAAGGCCGGTGAGAATCCTTATGATCTGTCACTCTCTGAACGGAAATTACTAACGGTTGCGACAGTTTTGGTGGTGGATCCAGAAATTTATTTATTTGATGAACCGATGATGTCTCTGGATTGGCCAAGCCGTCAGATGCTGACGACAATCTTTCATCAGTTAGCTGATTCCGGCCATCAAATCATCACCATTACGCACGATATGGATTGGGTGGCGACTGAATTTAGTAAAGTCCATGTGATGGAACGCGGCATGTTTAAATTTGAGGGGACTCCCCGCGAATTATTCGGTGATCGTGAACTGGTGCAGCGCGTGGGACTGTTGCCGCCGAGGATCATGACGGTGGCTGAACTGCTGGGAGATTCACGGACTTATTTATCACCGGAAGATTATCAGGCACAGAATTCAAGTTACTAAAAAGCCGCCTCTATGGGCGACTTTTTTAATAGCGTTGCATGATCATTGGGTGCTTTTTCAGGTCACTTGGCTTAATCTTATTACTTAGTTTCATTGTCATGATCATATACCATTTTTTCTCAATCTTTTGTTTGACAAGGACAAAGTAAGTCTTTGAATGCTTACGACCGATACCCGTTCCAAAGACGACACCTGCTTCATCGGGGTCAGTTTTCCAAGTAACCGGCTTCCAATAGCCATCCTGATTGTTAACCTCGACTTGAACGGTATTTTTCCGGATGCCGACATAAACACCCTTTCCGTTGATGGCTTTCCAATTACCGATAAACCAGTGTGGAATTGATCCGGAAGCGTCGACGCTGTGCGAACCGCTAAATGCAAACAAGAAAATAAAGCTGGCAACTACCAGCAAAATAGATTTAAATTTTTTCATGTTATGTATCCCCCTCATATACATTTATACCATAACCGGAATCGTTTGTCGCGTGTAAATTGTTATTATTTTTATGGTCTGATTTTTCATGTATTTTGCTTTGAAGAATCTTTGCTAATGCCTGATTTAGCGGTAGACTTAAAAGCATTATCAAGTTGATGAAAAGAGATGGCGGAATGGTAACTGAATTTTTGATTGTGTGTCCACTGGTCTTCTTGGCTGGATTTGTTGACGCAATTGGTGGCGGGGGCGGCTTGATTTCGCTTCCGGCATATTTGATGGCTGGGATTCCGGCTCACTTTGCCGTTGGGACTAACAAGTTGTCTTCGGCGATGGGGACGACGGTTGCAACGCTTGAATTTGCCCGCAGTGGCTATATTCGTCTCAAGTTGGCATTTTTATCGGTGTTGGCAGCGATTGTGGGGTCGTCGTTTGGCGCCAACATGGCTTTACATATTTCGGAATACTATTTCCGATTAATTTTATTGATTGTGCTGCCGTTAACAGCATTATATCTACTGCTAAACAAGCATGCGTTGAATTCCAAGCTGGCGGATTCAGCGAAATTGACCGTGTCACAGTTTGTGGCCACTCTATTTATTTCTGTTTCATTAGGTGCATGGGATGGCTTTTATGGCCCTGGTACCGGCACTTTTTTGATTCTAACCTTGGTCGGGATTGCGCATTTGCCGATTAATTTGGCCGCCGGTAATACCAAAGTGATCAATTTGACAACGAATGTGACGGCCCTGGCAGTGTTCTTGCTAAATGATAAAGTCCTCATCCTGCTGGGATTAACGGCAGGGATTTTCAGTATTGTTGGGAATTTTCTCGGGGCATCGTACTATAAGAAGTTTGGCAGCGCAATTGCCCGACCGATTATTATCGTTGTGCTTCTCATTTTCTTTGCGAAAACCATTTGGCAATTTGTGAGTTAATTTGAAATTATTGTCACGATTGCGGTATGATGAACCTACCTTGGCAGGGGCACTTTAAATGCTCAAAAAGCCGGCAGCTGCAGTTTGCAGTTGTCGGCTTTTTATATTTTAAAATAAGTTACTAATCATCATCGTTCATTTTAACGGTGTCGTTCAGCTTCTTGGCCTGATAGAAATCAGGGAAAACGTGGGCGGTTTTGATCCCCCAGTAGTAAAATGCCAAGGATGCCAAGGCAATGACAACGAAGTCCCATGGATAATGGATCCAGTTGATACCATTGAACTCGGTGCTGCCAATATATGACATGATCGAAATAAAGATCAGATAAATAATCATCCACATACTGGAGTAAAACGCCTTTCTGGTATCAACGTAGCCAGCTCGATATTCATAGTAAAAGTAAAATGGCAGGCCGATCAAAATGACCAGAATGACTTCAACGGTTGTTGGCCACATTGCCCAATAAATGGCCAGAGAGGCCAAGACAAATGAAAGTGGGGCCATCCAGCCAAGATTCTTTAACTTGACCGGACGCTTGAAGTTAGGCGCTAATTTTCGGAAGGCAACCGCGGTCACCGGACCGGTTAAATAAGCAATTAGTGTCGACGTTGAAATAACGGTTGCCAACGTTGACCATGACCTGAATACGGAAACCATCAGCATACTGAGCACGAGGTTGACGATCATCGCAACTCGTGGGATGCCGTACTTTTGATTGATTTTACCGATAAAGCTTGGAATATGTTGATTGCTTTCCATGGCGTACAAGGCGCGGCCAGTGGAAGCAGCAAATGACACGCCGGTTCCGACTGGCGAAACAAAGGCGTCCATGTACAACAGAACGGATAACCAGCGAATGCCCAACATAATCGCTAAATCAGCGAACGGTGAGTTAAAATCAAAACCACTCCAACCGGTTGACGCAAGCGTTGACGGCTTCATAGATGTGATGTAAGTGCTTTGAAGCAGAATGTAAATAATCCCACTGATCAGCAATGAAATAAAAATACCACGACCGATATTTTTCCGAGATTTTTTGATTTCGCTTCCCATATTGATGACGGTCTGGAATGCGTTAAATGAAAAGATAATCCCGGCGGCCGACGTTGCGGCGAAAATCGGAGCCGAACCATATGGCATAAACTCGTGAATAGAGTGACCGTAGTTTTGCGGATAAAATCCTGATACGGTCAGCATGATAATTGTTAGGGCAGGAACCCCGATTTTTAGAATTGATATTAAACTTGTGAAGCTGGTCAACAGCTTAACGGACCAGAAATTTAAGAGGGTGAATACTAAGATAAATACGAAAACAACCATTAAGCCGGACGTGGTGATCGCACCGTTTTTCAAAAACGCGTGGGTCCAGTTCGCCCATGACCACGGCCAGGAACTCATATACTGAACAGCGGCGACGGCTTCAATCGGAATTAACGTGATTAATGAAATCCAGTTGGCCCATGATGCAATGAACCCCAAAAGTGGCCCGTGTGAATATTGGGCATAGCGACTCATTCCACCAGCCTCGGGAAACATTGCGCCGATTTCGACATAGTCATAAGCGATTGCCGCAATCACGACGCCACCAATGACCCAAGAAATAATCGCTGCCGGGCCGGCAATCTTAGTTGCTTCCCATGATCCGAAAAGCCAGCCGGAACCAATCAGTGATCCCAGTGTCAGCATGACAAGTTGAAAAAGTCCAATCTTTGTTGTGTTTTTTGAATCCATGTATACCTCCTGTTAGCAATGACAACTAGTTTACCAAAGATAAAAATGATTGCAAATGATTGAAAACGGACAACCGCGGGCTATGGTTGTCAAAACAGGGGGTTGGGGAAATTTGATGGATTTTGAAAACGAGCTTTTGCAGGTGATCTTTACTGGAAAAGTTAATAAAAAAGAGAAAGCATTTTGCTTTCTCTAGAGTTTCATATTCAGAGTGAATAGTGACTACTTAACAAAATTCAAATTTGCACGGTCTACAAAACCGATAGCACCTTTTTCCGTTGATACCAGAACAGAACGACTTTTCCCATCATCTTTTAGAATGGTTACTTTGGATCCTGAAGTAAGGGTACCATTAGTGGGATTATATTTAGGATTTGCTTTATCATCCAAACGATTTGCATAAAGAGGTAAATTG
>NZ_JAXGWW010000102.1:0-7083 GCF_040773105.1 Lentilactobacillus sp. | reverse complement strand
GATCATCATTGATCTGTTGACCAATATTTTGGGCATTTTCCTGATTCCACACTGGATTGGCATCGCGATTGGCTTTGTCATCTTTATCCTGGTACTGGAACTCAGCCGCCAGCAGACGATTGGCATGCGCCTGGTTGGCATCAAAGTGATTGATCGTAATGGCCAAACAGCCAGCTGGTCGAAAATCTTAATCCGTAATTTGTTTGGCTACGGGGTGATCGGCGGCCTATACGAGATTGTCGGCCGATTGTTAGACATGACGGCAACCGCGCCCAAAGCACAATTAATCAGCATTCTCCACGTTGTGCTAATTCTGTCGGTTGGCCTGCTGCTGGTCTTTGTCGACTTATTGATTGACTGGTTCTCGCAAAAACATCTGCTGTTCTTTGAACGGTTGAGCGGGACGGACACAGCAAGTATAGGAAAATAGCTGGTAAGCTTCCCGCTAGTTAAACGGGCAGTATTGAAAATTAAAGCACAAATGGGCCTGAGCAAAACAGTTAGTTTTGCCCAAGCCCATTTTTGAGTGAATGAAAGAATTTAATTATTCCTTGGTTTTAATATTCTCTTGAATAATATCATGCAGCCGCTCGAACAAGATCCCCTCTCGCAGGCCGCTGGTTGAAAACATAATCCTGTCTGAATCCAAATAGTTCATCAGTAAAATGACGGGGATCAGACCGCCGACAATAATATCAGCCCGTTCCTTGTTAATTCCGGGAACCTTTTTGCGTTCGTCAAGATTCATGCCAATAATGCGCTCAAAAGTTTCATTAATGGCGTCATCCCGTAATTGATAGCCGTGGATGTCATTGGTGTCCAACAGATTATTGAACCGCCGATTAATCTTGGCCAGGGTTCGATTACTGCCGCCCAAGCCAATAATTGGCAAGTTCAAACCGTTTCGCAGCCACCAGACACTTTGGAAAATTTTGTTAACGAAAATCATTGCTTTAAAGACTTCAGTAGCAGCAATGTCGTCAGCCAAATCAAATTTTGATGATAAGGTGACTGACCCAATTGGAATGCTGATCAAGTTGCTGACCTTGCCGTTTTGAACTAGGACGATCTCGGCACTGGCACCACCGGTATCAATAATCACCGCATTGGTTGCCGGCAGGGTCTCGCTGACACCAACATAATCATAGTAAGCTTCCCGGGTCCCGGAAATTACGTTGAGATTAATGCCAATGTCATTTTTGACCCGTTTTAAAAATTGCTTCTGATTGGTCGCTTGTCGAACCGCCGCTGTGGCCACCGCAACAATATTGAGATGGTCAAGCTTTGAATAAATCGTTTTGAAGTTCTTCAAAGCACTGATAGTCCGCTCAATGGCTTCGGGCTGCAGAATTTTCTCAACCCCCATATTCTCGGACAGTCGAACATATTCCTTTTCTTGAGCAACTGTCTCGTAGGTGCCATCGTCACTGATTCGGCTAATGGTCATCCGCACTGAGTTGGATCCTAAATCAATCACCGCCAAATTTTCCATTACTGGTTGTCGCCCCCATCTTCATCATTGAATGGATCAGGCTGATTTTGTGGGCTCATCATCGGCTGAAACTGGGCCCCACTCTTGGGCCGATTCTCTCCTTGCTGAGCCTCGGTCAACCGAGTTGCCTGAGCTGCAAAGAATTCTTGAGAATCCAATGGCTCCCGGCCTCTTCTGTCCACTCGTTTGTAGACACCGTTCTTGTCCAAGGTCCTTGTCTTGACGTTATCATTCCACATGGTGGTGTAGATGCTGACCACTCGCTGGGCCAAATCCGGTTGAAGGACTGGAAACATCTGTTCAACTCGTCGGTTCAAATTCCGAGTCATCAGATCGGCACTGGCCAGATAGACTTGTTGTTCACCATCAAAATTGAACATATAAATCCGACTGTGCTCCAAAAATCGGCCAACAATCGAATGAACCGTGATGTGATCACTAACATCCTTAATGCCGGTATTTAAGCGGCAGATTCCCCGGATAATCAAATCAACGGTTACGCCAGCGTGGGATGCCTCATACAATTTGGCGATCATATCCTGATCAGACAGCGAATTCATCTTCATTTGAACATGAACCGGTTTGCCCTGCTTGGCATATTTAATCGCTTCATCCAGTCGCTCGGTGATAAATTCACGAATCCCATTTGGAGAAATATGCAGCTGATGGAAGTATGGTGGCCGTGAATAACCGGATAACATGTTAAAAATGTTCGTGACGTCAATGCCAATATCAGTATTGCAGGTCAACAGACCCAAATCGGTGTAGAAGTGGGCAGTCACGTCGTTATAGTTCCCGGTCCCCATGTGAACGTAACGGCGAATCCCATTTTCTTCTCGACGAACGACTAATGACAGCTTGGAGTGGGTCTTTAACCCAACCAGGCCGTAAATCACATGGCAGCCCATCTTTTCCAGCTGACGGGCCCAATGGACGTTGTTTTCTTCATCAAATCGCGCTTTAACTTCCACTAAAACCGTCACCTGCTTGCCATTTTGAGCAGCTCGTCCCAGATATTTGATGATTGGCGAATCACCAGAGACCCGGTAGAGGGCCATCTTGATCGCTAAGACCTCACTATCAACGGATGCCTGACGGATAAATTCAACGACGGAATCAAATTTGTCGTATGGATGCTGCATCAGCCAGTCATGCTCTTGAATGGCATCAAAAATGTTGTGATCGGAGTCTAAAGCTGCCGGTTGATAAGGCTTGAACGGTCGATATTTCAAATCATCATGACCGATCACCTTACCAGCTAATTTGCTCATGAAGGTCAAGTCAAGTGGGCCGTTAACTTCATAGACCGAATCTTTGGCCGTCTGAAGTTCCTTGACCAGTCGCTTTCGAAGCTTGCTGCTGATAGTTGAATCTACTACCAAACGAATCACTTGGCCGTGTTCACGCAATTTGAGCTGCTGTTGAACCTTTTTCAATAGGTCAGAGGTATCTTCTTCAGCGACATCCAGGTCCATGTCCCGAATCACCCGGAAGACACTGACTTCTTTGATCGTATAGTTAATGAATAATTGATCGACGAATTGCTTAATAATATCTTCAATTAAAATAAAGTCGTTATCGCCACCGGGGAGTTTGATAACCCGCGAGAAGATACTAGGGACTTGAAGCGTCGCATACAGCGTCTTGCCCTCTTCATCATCCTTCTTGTTAAGCCGCAGTGACAAATTCAATGAGTCGTTATTAATAAATGGAAACGGGCGCGAACTGTCATCCGCCATTGGGGTGAGCACTGGATAAAGCTCATCGTGGAAGTATCCTTTAATGAACTGGTATTGCTCGGGGGTTAAATCACCCACTTTTAGTAAATGAATATCAACTTGGTTGAGCGCCGGCAACAACGACCGGTTTAAGGTGCTGTATTGTCGAACCAACATCTCATGGGCTTTCACGTTGACGTCTCGGAGCTGTTCTTCTGCAGAACGGCCGGATGAATCTTTGCCATCCCACTTAACTTCAACCAATTTTGCCAGTGACGCCACCCGAACCATTACCCACTCATCGAGGTTACTTTGGGTGATCCCTAAGAATTTGACCCGTTCTAATAATGGATTATTTTTATCCCGGGCTTCTTCGAGGACGCGTTCGTTAAAATCCAGCCAACTCAGTTCACGGTTGTTATAGTATTTGGGATTTTTAAAATCAATTTTGTCTGTCATTTTGCCTTTACACCCCTTTGTTTGAGAACGGCCTTATAACCATATGCTTCAGTAAAGAACTGACTTTTGGTGTTGAAGATCCAGTTTTCGTAGGCCAGATTGGCATTGCTGAACGTTGTAATGACAACTTTGGATTCCTTGATTGAAACCGAGACTTTTTTAATCTTCTGCTGGCGGTCGTCGTCCAGGGCATCTGCCAAACGCAGAATTGCCGCTAACTTGGCAATTAATCGCCGGCTTTCAGCTGAGATATGCTGGAAGTGAATTAAGTCCTCATTGGGTGTCGTCGAACTGTGATATCTGGCGATTGCGGCAATCACCCGAATATCATCCCGGGACAACCCAATGATTTCTGAATGGAGAATAATATACTCGGAATGCAGGTAGTGTTCATGGATGCCAACGTAGTTCCCAACATCGTGGAGAATTGAGGCAACCTGAAGCAGGATTCGCTCACGGCGCCCAAGTTGGTGCAGCGGCTTTAATTGATCAAATAAATGCAGGGCAAATTTGGTTACCAAATCCCGGTGGACCGGCTCAACATCATAGTGTTTGGAAAGGTTTAAAGCCAAACGAATAATCTCGGGTGTGAAATCCCGTTTTGAGTAGCCCTGTTCCAAGGCTTCCTGATTGACCAGGCCATCAACGACCCCCGAATCGGAAAACCCGATCTCAGAAGCATTGGTTAATCTCAAAATCCGTCTGGTCAACAGCAGTTCCGGCAGCACCAAGGGAATGTAATCCGGATCAACTTGGAGCCGTTCAATCAAAAATTGATCGGAAGCATCAACCAAGTCGTCCACTAATCCGGTGAAATCACTGGCAGTGATCGTGTCACTGGCCTTGGTGTGGCCGTAATTTTCCACTAGCCGTTGCAAAGGCAGCGACCCCAGCAAAATGATCTTGGTGGGAACTTTACTGGACACGACGCTGGCAGGATTACCGATATAAAAGTCGTTCAATTTGGAATCAATGTAATCGTTCAACAGCCCAATTGAATTGGGTGCCGTTTGCCGCAAACTCTGCAAGTCCTCGGCAATTTTGATTGGCCCCAAGGCAAAACTGGTGGAATCGACAAATTTACCTTCCTTGAACTCCGTAATGGCAGTATTTCCAGAAGTGATTCCCACCAAAAAAGTGGTGCGCTTGTCGTTTTGCTTGTCCTTCGTCAACTCAACTGAAATGTTCTGATTTCTGAAATAAGTTTCTTCACTTGTTGAAAGCCACTCAATATTCATGCCGGTATGTAAAAAGAGCTGATCGGCAATAAAATCTGAGTTGATCGCTTGGTGAAGGGCATTGCTGCCAAATAGTTTGTAGTTGGTCACACCGTAATCATTCAAAATTTGAATGAATCCGGTCAAAGCTTCGGACACCCGGTTAACGGATTCGTACTTCACGGGTTGGTCCTGATAGACATCGTCTCCCAGGTTAATATCTTTTTTGACGTGCTCTAGTGGCTTCAGGTTCTTTAAATTCACGATCAACAATTCAGATCCCTGAACATTCACCATCATCACGCCATAATACTTTACTGCCATCGTTTTCACCTTCTGTATGGATTCCCCAATCAAACACAGCTATTCATAAATCTCTCTTATCAACGTAAGTATACAATATTTTACAGGGTGCTGACCCATCCGTATAGCTTGGATCACAACTTTTTGTCATTTTTCGTAAAATTAACTAACCACAAACGATTGAGCGTTTGTTTGATTGACATCAGGCAGCAACGGTTTGAAAATAGACCTGTACCAAATTATTGTCAGAAAGAAGTGTAATTGATGACTGAACTAAATGCAGCAAACGCTGGCACTTAAAAATTTGATGATCAATTTGTCGTCAACCGCCTGGGGTACGGGACCATGCAGCTGACTGGTAAAGGCACTTGGGGTCCATATGCTGACCCTGCCCGTGCGGCCGATGTTGTTACCCACGCGACTGAACTTGGAATCAACTTTTTTGACACTGCCGATTCTTACGGTCCGTGGTTCGCCGATCGCTATCTGGCTGAAGGCTTAAAGGGCGCCGCCAACCGTGACCAGATTTTCATTTCTGATAAGGTTGGTCAAACCCGCCAAGGCCCTGGTATCTGGACACCCCATGGTGAACCCAACTACCTGCGCCATTTATTCCTGCTACTATGATATATTTTCTTTGTTCATTCATATTAAATTACAAACTTTTTTTCGTTGATAATTTGTTCCTGGCGCTTATCTAAAACGTACGTGTGTAAGGCGTCAAAAAGCTTCCGCTTATCAGGATCAGGATTATGCAATGCTTGTTCCCAAATTGCTTGAATATCGACTGCCCAAGGGTCAGCCAATAATTGTTCAATTCGTTCAGATTCTTTTATCGCTTGTGCCATTTAAAAAACTCCTTTCATACTTTTGCTAACTCGCTTTGAATCTCATTTAATATTTTACGTTCTTACCTCTCTCTATATTTTATACTGGTGCTATTAAAAAGCCAATTAAGGCGTTTATTTTTGTGTTTCAGCCATTTTTATATATCAAACAGATAATTAGTCGTTTTAACTATAAAGTGGCTTATATGGCATTTTATGGCTTTTAACGGCTACTTATAATTTTCTGCGTTTCTAATTGATTCAGGTAGTCCACCTTTAAGTCCATTGATAAATGCTTCTTCACGGTCTTTTTTTGTTGGATGTTCAGCACGATATTCCCGTTGTTGTCTGGCACTACCATAATTTTCAAACATATTTTTCATTGTGATATATAAGTAATTTTCTTGATTTCTGATTTTTTTATCATCACTTCTAAGGGCGTTAAAGTAGCGTCTAATTGTTTGTGTGATTTTTGCTTGTAATTCTGGTTCATCATCTAAAATGAAACTAATGTTGTGTTCTTCCTGCACGGCTTTTCTGGCGTTTAAAATAATGCCGATAAATTTACGAACCTGTTTAGGATTGTTCGTCCATAATGAAATTAGTTTAACCGTTTCTGGCTCAAATGGGATTCCAGCTTCATCATTTGTCAGAAACTTATAAGCTTGTTCGATCAGGTCTTGGTTTTGTTTTTGGATTTCAGCTTTTGAATAATTTTCTGTGAAAAAGTCTAGTTCTGCTGTATCTATATTGTATCTATTAGTATCTCTTGCTTTAAGTTCTTTATCTAGATCGTGTCTATTTTTTAGACTTTCGCTCGTAGCAAGGGTTTGCGGGGTGTCATCAACGGACTTTCGCGAAGGTCTATTTTTTAGACTTTCGCTCGTAGCAAGGGTTTCAACGGTCTCCCGCGAAGGTCTATTTTTTAGACTTTCGCTCGTAGCAAGGGTTTGCGGCTCTTTTTGGCCATATTCACCGCGTAAATAGACGTCCGTTGATCGCATATCTAGTTCGGCCAGGTAAAGTCGGTTGGGTTCATTTTTCCCTGTTTTGGGATTAAAATGCAT
>NZ_JAXGWW010000101.1:0-7120 GCF_040773105.1 Lentilactobacillus sp. | reverse complement strand
GTCCTCGATGACGTGTCAATTCCTTACAAGCCGTCCATGGACGACCACCCGAACTTTAACTACACCCACTACATCTCGGTCCTCGATTCAAGCGACCAGACGTATTACTTCAGATACCACGACTCTGATCAGGTCTTCAGCTTTTCGCTGCCGGATCTCCTCTCCCGTTACCCAAGCGCCAACCGATTTTTAATTTAAATAGTCATTAATCTTTTGCTGGACCCCTTGGTCATTATTGGAATATTCAGTCGTGTTTTCAACTTTTTGCAGTAACTCCGGCGCCGAATTTTTCATGGCATAACCGTCTCCAGCGGCATTAATCATTTCAAAATCGTTGTCGTTGTCACCAAATGCGGCGACATCCGCCCAGCTCAAATTCCAGCCGTCAAGCAGCATTTCAACCCCTGTTAATTTATCGGTCCCGTCAACCATGATATCCAACCCGTTCATCCCGGAAGAAATGGCGTTCAATCTGCCACTGAATTGATGATTAAATTCATCTTGGCGTTTGATGACACCGCCTTCTTCCCAAGTGATATCAATCTTATAAATCGAATCAAATACGAGCCGTAAATCGGCCATTGATTGCATATTCTCATAGAAATATTTAGACGCAACAAAGCGGTCGGACTCACTAGGCAGGTTGCAGTAAGTGCCGTTTCGGCCGACCAAAATCACTTCGGCGCCTGCAAAACTAGGCTCGGTTAAAATCCAATCCAAGGCCTTTTTCAATACCAAATGATCGATGATTTCTTCGTGAATAATCACGCCACGCTCATCTACAACCAACGCGCCGTTGTTACAAACGTACGAAATCGGGCCGGAGACGTCCTTAAATAAGCCTAATAGGTGCTGATACTGATTACTGCTGGCGGAAATGAAGTGCATCCCCTTATCTTCTAGTCGATCCAGTTGCGTTTGAAATTGATCGGCATCAAAGGCGCCGTTATCATCCAAAAATGTCCCATCCATGTCACTTGCAATCACTTTTACCACAGTTGTTCCTCCTCAATTTTTATGTCGAAAATCGTTACACTATTATTGTAAAGGTCTCGTTTCGTTTGTAAATTAATTTTATATCTTGTATACTAAATTTGATCATACAACTATCTGGGGTGCCTACTTGGCTGAGAAAAACCCATCGAACCTGATCTGGACAATACCAGCGAAGGGAGCATGTTCCGTTGTATTTAGATGGATAAATTGCAATTAGATGACTTTTTGAGGCCAGGGCAAAACATCATAGTTTTGTGCCTGGCCTTTTTGTATGCTCAGCTAAGGACTTCCTGGTCAAGAATCGATTGGTCAAATCTTATTTGGAGGTCTTGTTATGGATAACAAGAGTCAAGTTTCCGGCGGCAAAAAGCAAAGCCAATGGACACTTCGAAACATTATTTTAATCGCTTTAATTGCTATTTTTACCGGTATTATTTTTTGGGGAGCAGGATTTCTTTACACTGCCCTGACCGTTGCCCTGACCCCAATTGGAATGGCGCCATTCGCAAATGATTTGCTGATGGGCCTTTGGTGCATGGCTGGTCCATTAACTGGATTTATCATCAGAACGTTTGGTTCGGCATTTCTTGGTGAATTCTTAGGGGCTGCCGTTGAAGTATTTCTCGGTGGTCAATGGGGTGCAGGCGCCTTTATTTCCGGCTTGGTTCAAGGAATTGGTTCCGAACTTGGTTTCGCGCTCACCGGCTACAAACGTTACGACTGGCTTGGCCTAAACGCCTCAATCTTTACAACCGTTGTCATTACGTTTGCCTGGGATATGATCAAGAACGGCTATAACAAATTCGGCTTGCCATTGCTCTTAGCCTTATTCATCACCCGTTACATTTCAACCTTCATCTTCGGCGGTGTCTTAACCAAGATGATCGTCAAGCTCTTGGATCGTAGTAAAGCAATCAACTTATAAGCTATCGAGGTTTTAATCATGACTGACGTTTCGATTAACCACTTCACTTTTCATTATCCAGAAAGTGACGTGAAAGTCTTAAACGACATTAATTTAACATTCAAGAGCCACCATTTCTCCCTGCTGTCCGGCCCGTCCGGCAGCGGGAAATCGACTTTGCTGTACTTCATCGCTGGCCTTTATCCAAGGTTTATCGGTATCGACGCCACTGGCAGTATCAAATTTGGGGATACCGACATCAAAGACATTCCCAGGTCAAAGGTCAGTCAGTCGGTTGCAATGATGTTTCAAAACCCCAACCAACAATTTGCCATGGACACGGTGATTCACGAAATGACCTTTGTCTTGGAAAACTTACGGCTTGAACCAGCCACAATGGACGATATTATTACCAGGGCGTTGGATTTTTGTGGCATCAAACAACTTCGCGGCCGAGTGATTAACACGTTATCCGGCGGCGAAAAGCAACGGGTCGCATTGGCCTGCATCGTGGCCATGGATCCGCAAGTCATTGTGCTGGACGAACCATTTGCCAGCATTGATCCCGACTCAAGAGCAGACCTGATCGACAAACTCAAGATTTTGCAGGAAAAACATGGCAAAACCATTATTTTGGCTGACCATGATTTAACCAGCTACCGTGATTTGATCGATGAATTCTACTACTTGGATCCGGATTCCCACCACATCAGTTTATTGGATGATGAGCAGGCAGAACACTTCTTCAAGAATTTCGAATCTACCCAAACCATCAACAAGCAAGTTCCAATTCCAAGTGGCGACGCCAACGCCATCATTCATCTGAGTGATTTCAAATTAGCGCCTCACGGAACGGATTTGTTAACACTGGGAAACTTCCACTTCTACAAACAGAAGACAACTTTGATTACCGGTGCCAATGGAATCGGCAAGTCAACGTTGTTTAACGCGTTAACCAAGCTGCTGCCTTACGACGGCACGATCACGTTTGATGGCAAGGATATTAAGAAAATTCGGCCGCTGCCATACGCCAAGAACGTCACCTTACTGTTTCAAGATGCAGAAAATCAATTTCTCAACATCACCGTCAAAGAAGAAATTGACTTGTCGCTGACCAACCGCACAAACACCGATTATACCCAAGAAGATGTGGACGACATGCTCAAACAACTGGACATGGACGGCAAAGACGATCGCATCGTTTATTCTTTGAGTGAAGGTCAAAAAAAGAAGCTGCAGATTATCGAAATGTTGATCATGAACCCACCGGTTTTATTGATGGATGAGCCGTTCAAGGGCCTGGATTACCGCTCACTTGAGACGGTGGTCGGCTTCTTGAACCGGGCTAAAAATCAATTCCACCAGACTCAAATCGTGATTTCTCACCAGTTATCCGGGTTGGACGAACTTGTGGACTATCACGCAACCTTTAAGGACCAAAATCTGGCTTACCAGGAGGTTATCAAATGAATCCTGGAATGAAATTATTACTTGTAATGATCATTGCGCTGGAAATTTCGTTTACCCAGAGCCTGACCGTCAACATTATTCTAATCGGCGTCAGCTTGATTTATATCTTATTGCAACGGGTGCACATGAAAGCCCTGTTTGGCTTGCTGTTTTGGCCACTCTTCCCAGCACTGGGCCTGTTTGTTTCCCAGTGGCTGTATGGAAGCGCCGGCATCCACTTTGCCTGGATCCTGTTTACCCGGATCTATGCCTACGTCTTTTTGGGAGCGACGTTCACGTTAACCAGTAGTATTACCGACCTATCATTAACGTTGGAGCAGGACTTCCGCTTGCCGGCAAAATTTGCCTATGGTGTGTTGGCAGCCTTTAATCTGATGCCAAAGATCACCGAGGAGATTCGAATTATCAAAACGTCGGCCTTGATGCGTGGCCAAGCCTTGCACTTCTGGTCACCAAAGCTGTACTTCAAGTCGATTTTATCCTCAATTCAGTGGTCGCAAAACTTGGCGGAAGCTATGACCTCACACGGATTTGTCGAGGATCAGGCTCGTACCCACTACAAGGTTATTCGCATCACGGCAATCGATTGGATTTTGTTCGTCGGCCTACTGGTGATTGTGCAAGTCCTCTTATACTTTCTCAGATACTAAGCGCCGATATTCCAACATTTTCTTTTTTGCTTTATAATCAAATTAGAGAAAGTTAAAGTTGGAAGAAGGCGTTTTTTTATGCGGGTAAATCAATTTGCGTTTGCATTTGGTATTTTTGCACTGGTGGTCGGGGTGATTGTTGATATATATGGGCTGGTGACGCAGTTCGGCTCAATGGATAGTGCCCAGGTTGTCCTGATTGGCAGCATTATTTTAGCGATTGGATTGGCATTTTTGTCGCTGCCCAACCGTTTCGAGCGGTACTGCGGTCAACTCGTTGTTGGATTAGGCTTATTATATTATTTTTACATCCAGACAAATAAGATCTGGGTGGCCGTCGTCATCGCACTAATCGCCATGGCATTAATGGAATATGGGCTAAAGCATCGTTAACATGTGTCAATCTGTCAATTATTGGTATAATAAAGTTATGTAGAAGTCGGAAACACGAATTTTGATGGAGGAGATTATGATGGCAGAACAATTTAGTACTTTAGCTGAAGAAATTATTAATTATCAAAAGAAGAACGACATGCCGGATACTGCACTCGCTTTTAATTTGCATATCTCAGTCGAACGCCTCCACAATATAAAATCAATGGAATCGGATCCAACCCCAGATGAGAAAAGAACGATAGAGCAGTTTGTAAGATAAAGAGTGCGACGAGCAACGGGTGAGACGGTTTCTAAGATAACTTTGATTGAAGCCCTGCTTTTGGGGCTTCGTTTAAAGTTATCTTAGAAGTTAGTCTCAGTTGCGTCGGAGCACGTTTTCGCTAGGTAATAGACGAACAGCTGCTTATCACATTAAGCGCCCGAAGGTGGCTTACATGCAGGTTGTTGCCCTGGGGAGCAAGTTTTCAGCCAAGTAGAAAGAAACATAAGACCGAGTTGAGGGTCGTCGCCCACAACACAAGGCACCGCGACATTCAACTCAATCATGACACAAACCCAAAAGAAGGACCGAAACGAAAAAATCGCTTCAGTCCTTCTTTTTGTTCTTTTCTGCCGCTTTTTCCGCCCGATACCTGCTCATCCCCTCTTTATAGGGATTACCGAACAGATGGCTCAATGCCGCCCACGTCTTATTGGGTTTGACATCCTCATCCTTCTTTGGCAGTTTCTTGCCGCAATTTGGACAAACGACGTCCTCGGGATTTAACTTCGCACCACAATACGGACAAAATGAAAATTCCTGCTCTGCCATTTTGCTTACCTCGATTGTTGCTTGCCTTTGTTACGATTGGCATTTCGTTCACGTCGTTTTTCTGCTTCAGCTTGTTCCTTTACGGCATTAGCTTGACGAATCTGTTCAGCCCGCTTCTTTTTGGCTTCATCTTCCGCCACAATTTGGTTATGCATGATATTCATCCGGTGGGACAAGAAATTCCAGCCCCCGATTAAGAATAATGCCCCGACGACCGAGTACGGAAACGTCCACCACGGGAAATAACTGCCGTTTTTAAAGACCATGGGACCAAGAAAATTATAAACAGCCATCAAAATTGTCACCAAAATTGTCATCTGGAGGGTATTGACCAACCATTTTGGTAATCTAAAACCCTTCTTTTTCGCCACATTGTTCACCCCTAATCAATTTCATTTTCCGTCAGAAATGCCTTGAAATAGTCAAAAGCCATCTCACGGATATTTTCAATTCCAACCTGCTTAATCGGAAGCTCCCCATCATCGTCGACATCCAACAATTCAACGTTCAAGACCCCGGTTTTCAAATCAATTGAGGTCGGATAGCCAACAAAATTGTCCTCGTCAGCGGTCTCAAATCGAATTAACTTTTGATACTGAATCGATTGAGTCACGATGTAAATCAAAATATTATCGGCATTATCAAATGCCCGATCGGCGTTCAGCACCGGTAATGAGAAGTGCTTGCTGTCCTTATTTGCTTTAACAAATTTGGCAATCACGCGCAGGTAATCAGAATCCGTAATGATCCTGGCAATATCATCATACCGAATCCAGACGTATCCGCCAAATCGGCCATTCATGTCAACGACCATCATCACCAGTTCCTTTGGATTACTGGAAATGATTTGGCCAACATAGAAGTATTTGCGGTCATCGTTGGTATCGATCACCACCCAGTCGCCACTTCGGCGTAAGTGGTCCACCTCACTGCGAAACTGGTCGGGATCTGAAATAATTTCATTTTCAACGTGATTTTCCGGCTTGACCATGTCGAGCACGTTTTGAAGAAGCTGGAGTTCCGTTCCGCCAAATTCAATTCCGCGAATATCGTCAAATTTAATATTGAAAATCGGCCGTTTGGAAAAATCAAATTTGTTAATATTGGTAAACGTCAACCCATCTTCTTGGACATCGCTAATCAAGCCCTCATTGTACTTCAACTTGCCAGCCTGCTCGGTGATAATTAACGAAACCCGCTTGTTCGTCAGCAACGTCTGAATGACGCGGTCAAACAACGAATCACTCATCTTAATCGGAAGGTCAAAAGCCGGCTGGGAATTCAGATGATGCTTTTCATCAAACTCGATTCGTTGCTGCATATTGGCTAAATCATAGCTGTCAGTTTCAACTGATTTAACCGAAGAAACTTTGAGGTAGACTTCGCCGTCTTGAATGCCATAGTCGTTATACGTCAACATGATAAAATCTTGACTACTTAAAAATTGGATGACACCGGTATAAACGATGTCACTGTCGTTTTGAAATGCATTAATCAGCTGCTCGTCGATTTGGGCGGTACGCAGCTTGTCGTATAGAGTTTTCAAGGTGTCACTTCTTTCTTGGGTGGGATTGGGATTCTTGTAGGGGCAACTTAGTCTAAACGTGCTCCGACGACCGCAAACGAAGTGCAGCGTCTAGTCCTGTGGACGACGCAACTGACACTGCGATCTAAGACCCTCTAATTAAAATCCAAAACCAGGATTTCAATTAGAGGGACCTTAGCTCTCCGACGGCTGTGAAACCGCCTAGCCTACTTGGCGTGTCAAAACGTTGCTCGTCGCACTCTACAAAAATGTGCTCCGCGAACCAACTTCCTCCGCTTAATCCGATAACTAGCTGTTCCCCTATTACCTAGTGGAAACGCGCTCCGACGCAACTGAGACTAACTTCT
>NZ_JAXGWW010000100.1:0-7287 GCF_040773105.1 Lentilactobacillus sp. | reverse complement strand
ATACAAATATGCGAGCATTCCACCTAAAATGGCATACGTCAAAAAACTGATGACGTTAAAATGGGCCCAGTTTGGATCCATATGCATCATTGAAAAAACGGCGCCACTGACGATGATCGGTGCCCATTTGCTGGTTGAGTCAAAAAATGCATCTACTAGAAATCCCCGAAAAATAGTTTCTTCTAGGATTGGTGAACAAAAGATGGCTGTAAATCCCATCAAAATGAGACTTAAATGATTACTCGACAAAATCGTTTGAATTTCCTGGTTATTATCAGTCTGGGTAACGTGGTAAACCACTTTGTTAAGGTTTCCCAGAACCATTTCAAGAATAATAAAGGCTACCCAGAAGATAACGATTTGTTTCACGTTATTGCCAGTCAGCGGCTTTCTTTCAGGCCGACCGTATTTACGGTAAGCGTATTGAGCCAACCAAATCGCAACGACAAACCCTAAAATGTAGCCGATCCCAACCACATAATTTGCTAAATTGGATAATTTTCCTGAAACAATAAACATCAATGGAAGCTGAACGATGCCGACCAAAATGATCAAGGCAAAAAAAATCATTAAACGTTCAAAATAGTCACCAAACGTTAATTTTTCGGTATTTTTCATACAAAATCTCCTCAAGAACGCTTATTCGTTAAACGCTTTATTCAACGCAGTAAAATCAACGGTTCCTAATCCAGTTGCCTGATTATAAAGCTTACCGGGTTGGCCCGTGTAGTACAAATTTGTATTATTTGTTCGGCTGTCCAACGGCTTGAATGGCGAATCAGATCGCTTGGCAAATTTATAAATTTGAGGATTCCAAAAACCTAATCGCCCAGTCGTATTAAAGTCAGACAGCAACACGCTGGCCGCAGCCATTTGCGGCGCGACAATACTGGTCCCGCCGGTAATGAGCCACTGTCCCTTGGAATTGCGATTGTTCTTGGGGGTGATAAACATACTGTACCCGGTATTTGGATCCGCATTGGCAGAAATGTCCGGTAGGTTCCGCCCGCTCTTTTTGCCACTCTGCTTAACGGCATGCTTCAACAGAACCGGTTGGCCCAGCTTAAACTGCCATAACTTGATCGCGTTATAAGTGCCGATTCCGCTGACCCCTTTTTGATAACTGGGTACCGGATTATATCGACTAAAACCGCCACCACTGCCGGCAAAGAAGCTTTGCAGCATATCTAAATTACCGAAGAAGCGTTGGTGCTTATAGTTAGGGTACAAAAATTCAACGCCCCACGCACGCTCCTTGGTAATCGATACTTTCTTTTTATTCACCGTGTAGGTCTTGGGTAAAGTCGTCCCACCCACAGCCGTCACATAGGGTGAATTGGAAGGGGTATCAACGGAAAGGCCAGTGGTCAACCCGGTAGTAATCCCATCATAAGCGCCGTTATCACCAGTTGCGGTAAAGACACTGATCCCTTGTGCAGCAGCCTGTTCAAACAGCAGGTTCATAATCTGATTATATTTTTTGGGTGTGATCCCCTGTTTCATTTCGTAAGCCACTTGGGCTTCGCTTTGTCCCCAGCTGAGTGAGAGCGTGTCCGCAACGTTTTGGCCAACTGCCGCGGCAATTGAGTTCACCATCCCGATGATATTTGGCTTGGCAATATATGTCCGAATGTTGCTGTCTGGCGCAATCGCCCCTGCCTGCTCCACGTCAATGGTGGATTCGTCATACCCGTCCCAACTACCTTTGTAGCCATTGGTTCGATAAATGCTCAACCGATTTGATTTGACGTTGATTCCCTCATCATCCCAGTAGCGATAAACATCATTTGGGTGAAAATTAGCGAACGAAATAATTCCAATTGTCTTACTCCGACCAGTTGCGCCTTTGTCATATAAGGACTGGAGCTTGTATCGATTGACGAATCGAATTGGCGAATACTTCTTTGATGCGCCGGATGTTGCTGAATGCGGCGTGATCGTATGAAGTGAGGAAGGCTGATAGGCAACCTTATTCGAAGAAAATGGTGAATAGTTGGATAACCCAAAAATTGTATAAACAACTTTAGATAGTTTTTTGGGCAATTTCGGGTTGGAAGTGGCCTTTTGAAACTTCACTTCGCCATTATTAACGTTGACTAATTTAACCTTAAATGCTTTTTCAATGTTTTTCGTTGACCCTTTTACGACCATAATTAAATTACCCTTGTATGTTTGGGCTTTCAAATGATGCTTGTGTAAGTAATTTTTTAAGGCCTTGATTTTACTTGGGCTTTGACTAAACCGTTTGGAAAAAGTCCCCGGCGTCACAAATTTTCGATAGCTCGAGGAGTTGGGATTAACTGAGTCATAAACGAACTTGTGAAGTGTCTTTTGGCTTTTAGGCCGTAAGACGATATCGACTAGTTGTTGTTTGGAATCAGACACATTCGTTGTTGAACTTGCCTGAACTGATCCAAACGCACCAACAAACAGGGTCAGTGTGATCACGACCCCAACTGTGGCAGATATCAATAGTCTCTTAAGCAAATCCTTTTTCATCCAATTCCCCTTCAGTTCAATAAAATCTTATTTGTTTTCTTGATCCTTTTCCTGCTGGTCTCGCTTCGCTTGAATTTTGGCGTCATGCTGGCGAACTAAAACCACCACCAGCGGCGTCAAAATCAGTCGAATTAAAATAATTGCAATCAACCAAATAATTGCAAATGACCAAACCGATAATGACAATGTTTTTGTTATGTAAAACGCGGCAACCAGCACCAACAGGACTGCGGCAAGTATTAAAAATAATTTGTTCTTTTTCAAGGTGTTTCTCCAGTCAAATTTCTTATTTCATATTATCATACTTCACCAGTTGAATTCACGAATGAATTGTCAAAGTTACAGTTTGTCTTTACCGCGTTGCCACCGATATAATGAATGTAATGACAATAACACACCCATAGAGAGGAGAAAAATGATTATGTTAAAAGAATTTAAAGCCTTTATTGCTCGGGGAAATGTCATCGACCTGGCAGTCGGGGTTATTATTGGTGGCGCATTTACTGCGATTGTCACCTCATTGACCAACAACTTGATTAACCCACTGATCGGCTTGTTTTTAGGAAAAATTGATCTGTCAAATCTGATGGTCAAGGTTGGTGGGGCAACGTTTAAGTATGGTGCGTTTATCAACTCGATTATTAATTTCCTGATTGTCGCGTTTGTCGTCTTCATCTTAATTAAAATGCTCAATAAGTTTCTCAAACGACAGCCACAAAAACCAGTTGTCGATAACAAAGAAGTTCTACTTTCAGAAATCAGGGACTTGTTAAAAGATAAACAATAGCCTGCTTCTCAGCCGCCTAAATGATTCAAAAGCGCCAATTCATTGCGATTCAAGCGCTTGTAGGATAGAATCAGAAGTGTGAACAGAAATTTTTATTTCCAAAATTTGAGAAGAGGTTTTGTTATGAGAACGTTTGCTATCAGGGCCCGAGACGGGGTTATGGAATTAAACTATTCAGAAGATTCCAACCGACCCCCATTTCGGAAGTTTATGATCACTTATAACCCCAAATTTTCAATTGGCGATAATCTTGAGAACATCAAAGCAGCATTGACAGGATTACCCATTGACGCCGCAATTATTGAAAATTCACTCGACTATGAATTTTCTGACACCGTCATCGGCATCAATCATCAAAAAATTGACATTGGCTTGGCGATTGCCAATATGATGAATATTCCGGTTGTTAATTTGCACCACGTCAAAGAAGTTGGCCTGAAAAAAGCTGTCGCGGAAAAAGAAGCATACTTAAAGTGGCATCTAGACTATTACGGCGAATATGCCGGGAAGCGAAACTATGGTCAAGAAGCCATGCTGACAATCGGAAATGGTTACTTTGGACTGCGGGGTGCCTACGTTGAATCCCACGCCGACAAGGATAATTATCCAGGCATGTACGTTGCCGGTGTCTTCAACCAGTTAACCACTAAAATTAACGATCGCGACGTGGTCAATGAGGACTTGGTCAACTTGCCGAATGCCCAGTACCTGAGCTTTGGTGTTGATCATCAGCAACCATTTACCATTAAGAAAGCCGATATTCAAGATATTTACCGAAGCCTTGATCTTAAGACCGGCACGTTGACGACGACGTTGCACATCCAGCTGGCTACCGGCCACATCATCCAAGTTCGGGCCACAAAGGCAGCCAACATGAACCAGTGGCACCGTTATGCCATCAAATACGAATTAAAGCCGATCAACTTTTCCGGCAGTGTTCAAATCTATTCCGGCATTGACGGCAGTGTCATTAATGGCAACGTGGAACGATATCAAGACTTTGATCAACACCATATTGATGTGATTGGAATGGCTGCACACGACGATCAGATTTCAATGACCGGCCAAACCAAGACCTCCCACGTCCAGTTTGTCATTAATGCCAAGTTATCCAGCAAGGATTATGATACCAAAAAATTAATCAGTACGACGACCGAGGAAAAGCAAATTGAACAATCCTTGAGTATCAATGTTGAACCTGGACAGGAATACGAGTTCGAAAAAAATGTCACGGTCTTTACCAGTGATGATCCAAATGCCAATCTTGATGTTGACGCCCAAAACGAACTAAACGACGCTTCCTTTGAAGATACGTTATCCGACAGTGAAAAGTTTTGGAAAAACGTTTGGCAGCATTCAGACATTGAGATCGAAAATGATCTAACCTCGCAAAAGCTGACTCGGGTGAATATTTTTCATATGCTGGTCACCAGTGCGGCGTTGGCTTCCGGGAAGCTGGACACGTCGGTTGGTGCCCGTGGACTTCACGGAGAAGCTTATCGGGGGCATATCTTCTGGGATGTCACATTTGACTTGCCATTTTATGCGATTCACTACCCGGCCATTGCCAAACAATGCCTGATCTATCGTTATAACCGAATTGGTGAAGCAAGAAAATATGCCGCTTCCGAAAACAAACAAGGCGCCATGTATCCTTGGCAGTCCGGAATGTATGGTGATGAACAGTCCCAATTCGTTCATTTGAACCCGGTCAGCGGTCAATGGGATCCTGATAATAGCCGGCTTCAACGACACGTTTCCATTTCCGTTGCTTATGACGTAATTAACTACGTCCACATTACTGGCGACCAAGCCTTTATGAACGACTATGGATTAGAAATGCTGCTTTCAATCTGCAAGTTCTGGGTCAGCATGACGACCTATGACAAGGATGCGGATCGCTATGATATTCACCATGTCATGGGACCGGACGAATTTCACGAGGAATATCCAAACTCAAATGACCACGGTTTAACCAACAATGCCTATACCAACATTATGGTCTCCTGGTTGTTTGACCAAGTAGCGACGTTAGTTGGCAATGCAGACCCAGACGTTTTAAAAGCGGCCAGTGAGAAAGCTGAATTTGACCAACAACTGTTGGATCAGATGAATGATATCGCTCATAAGCTGCGTTTGGATATCAACGAAGAAGGTATTATCGGCCAGTTTACCGGATACTTCAACCTATCGAAGCTGAACTTTGATTCGTACCGTAAGAAGTACGGCGACATTTCCCGAATTGACCGGTTGCTTAAAGGCGAAGGCAAATCACCGGACGCCTACCAAGTTGCCAAGCAGGCTGATACATTGATGGCATACTATGTTTTACCGTTCGATGAAGTCCAGAAAGTCATTAACCGCTTGGGCTACACATTGCCTGCCAACTTCTTTACCAGCAATCTACGCTTCTACCTTGACCGGACAACTCATGGATCAACACTTTCAAGAATTGTATACTCAGTTCTCGACGAGATTGATGGCAACATGGACCAATCCTGGCAGTTATTTTCAACTGCGCTGTTCTCCGATTACTACGATATTCAAGGTGGAACGACCGCAGAAGGTATTCACCTTGGCGTGATGGGTGCGACGCTTCAGATTGAAACCAAATACTATGGCGGTGTGCGTTTCGATACTGACCAAGTCACAATTAACCCTCACCTGCCAAGTACTTGGAGTAAAATTTCCTTCAAACAAACTTATCAAGGCATCAACTATCAATTTGTAATTGGGCACCACCGGCTTGACGTTACAGCCGATGCCGACACCCACGTCAATATTGCTGGTAAAGCTTATTCATTAACGAAAAATAAAATGACGACAGTCGCATACAAATAATCTGAAGGAGTGAAATAAAATGGCAAAGTTTTCTGATATTAAAGGGTTCGTATTTGATTTAGATGGTGTGATTACCGATACGTCGGTCTTTCACAGTCAAGCATGGCATCAAGTCGCTGACAAGGTGGGTGCCCCGTGGTCCAAAGAATTAGAAGATGGCCTCAAGGGAATCAGTCGAATGGATTCGCTGGAAATGATCCTCAAGGCCGGCAATCTCCAAGATAAATATACCGATGACCAAAAAGTCGACTTAGCCACGGAAAAAAATACCAATTATTTAAAATTGGTTGACCAAATGACGCCGGCTAACATTCTGCCTGGAATCAAAGACTTCCTCGACGAAATCAAAGATGGCGGCTATCTCCTCTCGTTGGCTTCTGCTTCAAAAAACGCACCAAAAGTTTTACAAAAGCTCAACTTAACGGACTACTTCCCCAAAATCGTTGACCCCAAAACCTTGACCCACGGCAAACCGGATCCAGAGATCTATCTTAAGGGTGCTGAGTTGATTGACTTAAAGCCTGAACAATGCATCGGCGTGGAGGATGCGGCCGCTGGTGTTGAATCAATCAACGCGGCGGGTGAAACGTCAATTGGAATTGGTGACAAAACAATTTTAAAGGATGCTGATGTCAACTTTGCCGATACTGCTGAGATGACTTTGAAAAATATTGAAGCCCAAATGGACGCCTAAAGTTTGAATTGAATTGTACATTAAAAGGCCCGGACAAAGGTTTAAACGCTTTTATCCAGGCCTTTTTGACTGTCACAAATTATTCAAATCTTAATTGTCATTCCAGAAAAAAGCCACTAGCCGCCAAGGACCTCAAGTTATTTGATCAGTCCGTAATGGCGCAATCCATTAACAATGCCGCCATTGATATTTGATTTGGTAACGTAAGTCGCTTTTTCTTTGGCCTCAGGGACCCCGTTGCCCATCGCAATTGGGAACTTAACTTCCGCAAACATTTGTAAATCGTTCATTTGGTCGCCAAATGCATAGGATGGCACATCACCTAAGTCCAACTTCTTCATCAATGCCTGAATGCCAGTCTGCTTTGAAACGCCCCATTTCATGGTATCCAAACAGCGGGGGTTGTTTCTGACCAAGGACAACTGACCCTTGAATTTATCTTGATACAACTTATCTTTATCATAGT
>NZ_JAXGWW010000099.1:0-7381 GCF_040773105.1 Lentilactobacillus sp. | reverse complement strand
TTTCCGGCCATTAAATCCATGGGCGAAGAATTGATCAGCCGCGTTTTTTATTTCACGGCCAAACAAAGTACCAGACACGTTGCGGAAAACACGATTTCGTTGATGGCAGAAAAGGGGCTCACCCTCAAAAGTATCACTTTAACCGCCAAGGATAAGATTACCTTTCCGGAGGAAAAAGACGTTCCGCCGGAAAAAAATCCCTACATGGTGGGCTACTACGATCGTGTCAGACCAGCTATCAAGGATCTCATTCAACACGTTGATCAAATCACTAAAGATACCATTCAAGAATACGCGCAAAAACACAAGGTGGACCCTTTCGAATTTTCACTCGACGTCAGCTTATTTTGTGACATCATCATCTGCGACTATAACTACCTCTTCGATCCCCAGGTGCATTTGCAGCGATTCTTTTCAGTCCCGGATAAATCAAACTGTTTTCTGGTCGATGAAGTTCACAACCTCGTCCAACGGTCCCGGGAAATGTATTCAGCGACCTTGGAATCATCGCCGATTGACCCTTTAATCCGCCAGCTTTCAAGAAAAAAAGCCAGCAATGAAAAGGTGATTAAACGCCTCCAGTCGCTCAAGCGATCATTTAAACGTTATAGCAAGCCTGCATCGGAAACCGTCGATAAACAGGTTGCCCAACTGGCACCGTTGGATAATTTCAATAATACGTTAGAAACCTTAATTGAAACGATCCACCAATGGTTGGCAACTCAGACCCCCAGCGACACGGTCGATGCCGTTGTGGACTACTATTTGGAATGTCGGCGCTACTTTTTGATCAGTACGTTTTACGATGAAACGTATCGAACGAGGATGATTATCGGCGATCACACCATCATTTTTAGGCAGTTTTGTATGGATCCCAGCAAGCAAATTAAGGCCAGCTTGAATCTGGGACGTGCCGCAATTTTGTTTTCGGCTACACTCAGTCCCATTTCCTATTACCAGCAAGTTTTGGGAAACGAAGCTGACAGTTTGTGCATGATCTCTCATTCATCGTTTCCCCAGGAAAACTGTCAGGTCGTTATCGCCAATAACATTAATACCCTGTATGCCAACCGGGAGAACAGTCTAAAACCAATTTGTGACACAATTAAGACGTTGATTTCCCAGAAAACCGGGCATTACATGATGTTCTTCCCGTCAATGGCCTATTTGAACGCGACTCTCAGCAAATTTGTCGAACTTTACCCAGACGTGACGGTCATTAATCAAAAGCCCGACATGGACAACGCGTCACGAACCGAATTCTTAGACAACTTCCGTTCTGATGATCACAAGACCAAAGTTGGCTTCGCCCTTTTAGGTGGCATCTTTTCTGAAGGCATCGATTTGAAAAATGACCAACTGATTGGCGTGGGCATCGTCAGTGTCGGGCTTCCCGGAATGAATAAAGAATCCGATTTAATCCGTGATTACTTTGATTCACTCAATGGCCAGGGCTTTTCGTTTGCCTACCAACTTCCCGGCTTCAACAATGTCAGCCAAGCTGCCGGGCGAGTGATTCGAACTGACGAGGATAAAGGTGTGATCGTTTTGATGGACCAGCGATTTAACCAGACGCGCTACCGGAGCATTTTCCCCAAGACCTGGTCCAACATCAAAGTCACTCAAAATTCAGATCAACTAAAAAATGTTCTGCATCATTTCTGGCAAAACGGCAATACGTAAGTGTTCTGGTTACAATTTTTACGATTGGGTGTATACTAATAACGCTGTTCGTTAATTGAATTAAAGCCAGGAGGGGTTAAATTGAAATTAGCAATGTATGATAACAAGCCAACATTTGTCGCGCTCCAAAACGGTCAATTCTGGGGTATTCCAATTACTGGTTATGACTCAATCGACGAGATCTTAAACGATTGGCAGAACTTTGTTTCTAAAGTCCTAATCAATTTCAACGACACCAAAATCATTGATAACGACGATGCCGAACAACTCGATGCCCTAAAATTTGAGCAGCCGGTTCAACACCCACGTCAATTACCAGCAATTGGGTTTAATTACCTTGATCACATGAAAGAAATGGACATTGTGAAGCCCAAGCGGCCAAACGTGTTCAATAAATTTGTCAGCTCTTTAGCCGGCCCCCACAATTCAATTCATCTCAGCGGCAACACCGTTGATTGGGAATCTGAACTCGTGATTGTCATCGGCCGCGGTGGTCGCAACATCAGCCGCGAAGATGCCGAAGACGCAATTGCCGGCTACACTGTCGGCCAAGACATTTCCGATCGAACCGTTCAATCAATCGATGGTCCAAGTACCCAGTTTGACCTCGGAAAATCCTTCAAGAATTACTCACCAATCGGCCCTTACATAACAACAATTGCCGACACTGATGATATTGTTTCAAAAAATGTCACTACTAAAGTCAACGGGGAGATTATGCAGCAAGCAACCGTTGATAAGATGATTTTTGATATCCAAACGCTGATTTCGTATATTTCCAGCGTCATTGAACTGTATCCCGGCGATTTAATCTTTACCGGAACCCCCAGTGGGACCGGTGTCGGACGTGATCCACAAGTCTTTTTGAAGTCTGGTGACGTCTTTACCAGCGAAATTGACGGCTTGGGGACAATCGAAACCAAAGTTAATTAACAAATCCCCACTTTAATCAAACAATGCATTAGCAAAAAATGTGATCCTGGGAATACACACAATACAAATAATGGACCCGCCCGAACCTCCCCTTCTTAGGTGATAATTCGTGACGGATCCATTATTTGTATTCGCTGATAATCATTCTTATTTCTTTAAAATAGTTTCAATCCACTGTATTCTGGTTAATAAGGTTTATTCCAACTAACGAGCATGACACATCATGTAAATTATTTCAGTGAAAGGAAATTTAATGACAGAAGCAGAAACACTTACCCAAAAACGAACCAGACGAATCATCAAACAAGCTATGATTAACCTTTTGCAGTCCAAGCGATTCGATGACATTACCGTCAAGGATATTTGTGATAGTGCACTTATTCATCGCAGCACATTTTATCGTTACTATCAGGACAAGATTGATTTGGCAGACGATATTTTGCACGATTTAACAAGCGAACTGAGTGGCTCTCCTACTGATAAAACGGCTGTTTTAAAACAGATCACTCAATTTATGACTCAAAATGTTGGCCTAATCCGTCATTTGGTCCCTGAAAACGAAAGTAAATTTTATGATGAATTTCGCCACATCCTTGAAGGGCTGTTTCAGGAGCGCGTTAACAACTCAGATTACCAAAATGACCCCATTGTCACTTTAATCAAAAATTCAACGTCTCCCACTCTTATGATGAGCTTTTTGGCAAATATCATCATGGGCTTCTTCGCCGAACAGTTGGAATATTCGCCAAGCCACTCTTTAGACGAAGTTGAAGAATTCCTGGTCGACATCATCAACAAATTAAATGGAATTTGATTAAATGCCCTTAAGTTGTTCTATGAATATTAAGGAACGGATACGGTGTGAACTTTTGCCTCAGCGACTTTATGATATTTAGCCATCATTCAGTAAAACAACGTCAAATCAACTAAACTTTGTCGGGTTTCTCATTATCTGATTTTCTTTTCCGTAACAGATAAATCACTGCGGGTAAGATAGTTAACGCACTAATCAACGAATAAGCGGTATCCAGAACAGTGATTAGCCCAAATGATTTAAGCACCGGAAAGTTGGAGAACATAATCGCTGAAAACCCGCCAATCACGGTTAATCCGGAAACTGTGATGGCTTGTCCAACGGATGCGACTGATGAAACAATCGCATCTCTCACGGAAATGCCACGTTTCATTTCTTCTCGATAGCGCTCCAGAATTAAAATGGTGAATTCGGTGCCAATTCCCAGAACTAAGGAACTTAAAGCAATTGTGACCGGATTATATGGTGTCCCCATAAGCTTTAATGTTAGCGGTGAGAATCCTAACACCAGCAAAATTGGGACCACCGGATAAATTGCCAGTCGCCAATCTCGATAAATCAGGAATAGGACGATGAAAATAATCGAAAGACCTGCAATGATGATCAGATCATGATTTGCTGAGACGTTATCAATTCCCAGCAGCATCATGACTTGAGCCCCTGCTGGCGAAACCTTCAGCCCGTGATCTGTTCCTTGGATATCATGATCAATCCGATTCATCAGTTGAAGCTGCTCTTTAGATGACATGTCCTTTTTGATCTTGAATTGAATCGTGGCGGAGTGATGATCCTTACTGATTAATGACTGCTTGATAGATGTCGGCATATTGTCAATGCCGGAATTAATTTTTTCTTGATTATCCGACAATTTACCTGATGACTGCTGATATGCGACTGGTAAGCTGGTAACCGCGGTTACGTCAGAATATTTGTCTTCAACCCGTTTGCCAATGTCATTAATTTTTTCCAGCTGTCCACTATCCCGCAAATCATTATCGCCGCCTCTAACCAGATAGGTCAGATACGTCGTTGAGCCAATTTGTTTCTGAAGATACTTGGTGTTCTTCAACGAAGTCATCTGTTGTGGGATCATTTTAGTAATATCGGTTTCAATATTAATTGATTTTTCTACTGAAAAGCCGATTCCTGCCAAAACAATACCAATGGCCAATAGAACACCGGAATGTCTGGTAACCCATTCTGCATAATGACTTAAGAATAGCGAAAGTCTGGAAGGTTGAGCAATCTTTTTGGGGCTGAACTGGTCTGCTTGGTAATTTTTATCTAAGAAAGACAATGTGCTAAACATCAGTCCAAACTCGACAGCATAA
The DNA here is from genome assembly GCF_040773105.1 of Lentilactobacillus sp. Lineage (NCBI taxonomy): Bacteria > Bacillati > Bacillota > Bacilli > Lactobacillales > Lactobacillaceae > Lentilactobacillus > Lentilactobacillus sp. The sequence goes on along the minus strand of NZ_JAXGWW010000099.1, from coordinate 2,620 downwards.
CTACATGCAACTCAGATTGCCAAAGTTAAGCCAAACTGTTGCATCATTGGTGCCTTGGACAAATACATGGACAAGAAACTGAATATCATGACAATTAGGGCAACTCCAACCGCTGGCCCCATATTTGCAATCGCTTCTGAAATCGATTTTTGGGGATTATGCGTCTTCTTAATTTCTTCTTCGTAACGGTTTTGAAATTGAACGCCAAAATCAGTTCCCAAGCCAATAATAATTGGCAAAGTTGCCATGGTTGCCAAAGTGATTGGGATATTTAGCCACCCCATTAGCCCGAATGTCCATACTAGACAGGCTAAAACAAAGACCAGTGGCAGCAGTCGTCTTCGAACCGGGAAGATGACTCCTAGGATAATTACCATCAAAACGATGGCCAGTACCAGCATAATTGCCATACTCTTGATAACTTCTCCACGAGCCTGCCCGATGATTGCAGGCATCCCACCAAGGCGGGTCTTAATATTGGAGCCGAAATGAGTGTCTCGGATGACCTTATTTGCATCATTGTGAATTTGAACTGCGGAGTTCATATCTGAAGACTTTTTGTTGGTGTTGATCACAATGACCATCCGCGTTGCATCCTTAGGCAACAATTCCTTGAATGTACTTGGTATGTGGCCATTGTCACTTAAGAAAATATCTCTTAACAAATTCGTTGACATGTCTTCAACCTTAGGAAGCATTGGGACAATCGTCTTCGCCAAGCCGGCTTGCTGTTTTCGATTCAACAGTGTCATGGTATATGACTGAAGTTTAGCTTTTTGCTCGGTAGTTAAAGCTTTTTGTAACATTGCCTGTTGCTGTTTTGCCGGCACTGACTGTTGAGCTTGTGCTGCAGCCATTTTCTGTTTTTGAGCAGGCGTTAATTCGCTCATTACATATTGCTGGATCTGCTGCTGTTGAGCAGGAGTCAGTGACTGTTGAAGGTCACGTTGGAGCTGGGCAGTTTGCTTGGGGGTCAGCTCTGCCATTAAATCCTTTTGCAGTTTTGGATCCTTGAAGTTTAACTGCACAGATCCGCCGCTGCCCGCCTTGTCCAACATGTCGTTGAGGGTGCTCACAACGTCCGTTGTATTGCGAACGTTATCTACCTGATTGATCTTATGATCAAATTTGGCTACTTTTTGCATCGTTTCATGTGACAACAAAGTATCTTGTCGTCCGTTCATTAACAAATAGAGCGATTCACCGCCAAACTTTTTCTGATAAGTTTGCGAATACTTATATGCTTTTGAACTTGAACTGACAAAAACATCGTTTCCCATCTTCATTTGGAGCTTAGGCAATCCAAACCCAAACCCAATCGTTAGGATGACAATGACGGTAATCCAGATTTTGCTGTGACGCTGTATATTGTTACTGAGTCCGTCGAACAATCGTTTCAATGTCTACATCTCCTTTTTTGTGTCTGATTTTCATTTTAAGAGATGAAGTCCAAAAACAAAGAAGTAAACCAAGGCCTTTGTTGCGAAATGAAACAAGACTCAAATAATGTTCGATTATGGAAGCGAATACACATGAAAGAGTGGCAAAAAAGCGCATTGTTTCAAGAATTCAGCTAAGTAATCGGCAAACAAAAAAACTGAGGCAATTTTTTATATTTGCCCCAGTCTCTTCACATGATGTCTGTTAATATTTAGTGTTTCCGAAGAATGCTGACGCCTTCCGGAACCATGAAGTCCTTTTGAATCATCGTTAATTTTCCAGATTCACTGTTACGAGTGTATAATACAGCGTTGTCCGAATTTTGATTCAAGGCGATGACAAAGGATTCATCGTCACTCATATTGAAATCACGAGGGAAGTCGCCTTCCGTTGAAATTCGCTGGATCAATGACAAATTACCTTTTTCATCTGAACTGAAGACAGCAATTGTGTTATTGCCCCGGTTGGAAACATACACGAAGCGGCCGTCTTTTGATACACGGATTGCAGCAGCACCGTTATGTTCAGTCCAATCATCAGGAATCGTTGAGTGGATGTCTCTCAAGGACAAAACGCCCTTGTCGGCATCGTAATCCAATACGGCGACGTTGCTGCTCAACTCACCAACCAGATAGGCAACTTTCTTCTTGGCATCGAAGTAAATATGACGGGGACCATAACCGTCCTGCATTTGTAATTCGCTGACGGGTACTAATTTACCGCTGTCTTCCAAATCATAAATAAACACTTTGTCGACACCCAGGTCAACGGCCACAATTCGGCCCTCAGGAGTTAAATTGATATAATGAGGATGTGGTCCGTCTTGTTGCTCCTTGCGGAATCCAAGGGTGCCCTTGTCCATAATCCGATCGGCCTTTGAAATGGCCCCATCATCGCCAATTTTATAGGAATTAATCGTTCCGGCATGATAATTAGCCGTGAAAACAAGTTGTTTGTCTTCATCGACCGAAATATAGGCTGGGGAAGTTTCCTGGTCGTGAATTGAGGCAATTGGCTTTAATGGGAAGTCATCTTTAGTCCCATCCCATTCGACAAAGCCACCAGTTACATTATCCTGGTCATCTTTGACCTTGGTAATTGCGTAAATCCGTTTCTTGGATGATTCAGCCACGTAGGTTGGGTCAATGGCGCTGCCGACAAATTGTAAGTTTTGTAATTT
>NZ_JAXGWW010000098.1:0-7457 GCF_040773105.1 Lentilactobacillus sp. | reverse complement strand
GTTAATATACTTGTATTTTAACGCGAAAAAACACCTTTGTCAACGTTGCCACTAAAATAAATTCGAGTTTGACCGGGTGGCAGATTCGGCTTAAAATTGAGCCAATAATGACGATTGGAGCCACAAATTTTGGAAAACGACGAAGATATTTTCAAAGCAAACGGCTATCACTCAGAAGCCTATCACGCATTAAATCATTCCTACCAGGAGAAAATGACCGATTTATTCTCCCGTCGACAAATTGATTATCCAATGAAGCAGCTGGAATTTGAAGTTGATACCGTCAAGATAACCAGTACCATGAGCCAGCAGCAATATCTCAAGCTGCAGGGCTTTGTGGAAGCTTTCCCACAAAAGCAACGAAACGGTACGACACCAGTCGTTGGTAAAGATGACTACCAAAGCATCATTTTATATGACGACTATCAGTTGTTCGACGCCACTCAGTATGTCGTTCGCAATCCACTGGGGTTCGGGTACACCGTCAGCAAATACTTTTCACTTTCAAGCAAGCCGGCTTTAAGCAGTCCGCACCACGATTTGACGGTGACCCTCTCAATTCAGCCGAACCGGTTTTTGAATTTAATGGCTGAACCGCTCATTACTTTGTTGGTAGAGCGAGTTTTGCCAATCATGGTTCACCCACAAGTGTCACAGCTTGATCTAACCTTGGACATGCCACTGATTATGAATAATTTCCGCGTCCAAATGGGCGGCGAGGCTGGTACCAAGCAACAGGTCATTCAGGAACTGAACGCGCATCAGGAATACGAATTGAGTCGAATTATCTATACAAATCCGGAACAGACCCGTGAACTGGCTGTTTATGATAAGTATCAAGCATTGCTGGATAATCAATTAATCGTCGCAGACACCAATTATATTTCAGCTCGGGAAGCGGAATACTACCAGACGCATGCGGAAGACCAGCAATTTCTCACCCGGATTTTGTTAAGTGTCAGAACCCCAGCCGCCATCATGCGCTACATGAAAAGTCATGAGTGGCTGATGCGGGACGTGGCCATTGACTATCGGGATAATAGCGGAATTTCCGAATTCGAGGGGACGGATTACGCCACAAATGGCAAGGATTTTCGGCGATCGTTTAACCGGATGTTGACATATCGGCTCAAGGAAGTTCAGCAACGGCTTCAGGCATTACCTTATCTAACGGATGAAATTTGGAGGAATACGTTGTCTTAGAAAAGTCTCATAAAATTAAAATTTACTGTTGAACTCACCTCTCAATGTGTTATGCTGTTACCATTAAAAATTTTTGAGGTGATTGAATGACAAGAAAAATTGGTGTTATTGGAATGGGTAGTGTAGGCTCTACGGTTGCTCACTATATTGTGTCAGGTGGGTTTGCTGACGACTTGGTATTAATTGATGTAAATGAGAAAAAGGTTAAAGCCGATGCGCTGGATTTTGAAGATGCAATGGCCAACTTGCCAACGCATACTAACATTGCCGTGAACGATTACAGCGAACTGGCGGATGCAGATATTGTGATTTCAGCAGTTGGCAAACTTCAGCTGCAACGCGATAATCCAAGCAACGACCGGTTTATTGAATATCCGTTTACACAAAAGGCAGCCGCTGCAGTTGCTGGCAAAATCAAAGATAGCGGCTTTAACGGGATTTTAATCGTCATTACCAACCCAGTTGACGCGATTACGTCAATTTATCAAGCAGTGACGGGCCTTCCTAAGAACCACGTTATTGGAACCGGAACCTTGCTTGATTCATCACGGATGAAACGGGCGGTGGCAAAAAAATTACATATTGATCCACGTTCAGTATCTGGCTACAACTTAGGTGAGCATGGGAACTCCCAGTTTACTGCCTGGTCAACGGTTCGTGTCTTGGGTAAGCCGATCACAGAATTAGCTGACAAGGAAGGCATTGATCTTGATAAAATTGATGAAGATGCCCGAATGGGCGGCTTCGTTGTCTTCCGTGGCAAGGGCTACACCAATTATGCGATTGCCAGTGCAGCCGTTCGATTGGCTGATGTCGTCTTGAACGATGCCAGAACTGAACTGCCGGTATCAAACTATCGTGAAGAACTTGGCGCCTACTTGTCATACCCAGCCATTGTCGGTCGTGACGGTATTGTCCAACAGCTGCAACTTGACTTAACAGATGAAGAATTAGATAAACTGCAAAACTGTGCAACTATCATCAAAGAAAAGTTCGAAGAATCAAAAGCAAAGGATTTTGCGGTAGAATAACACCGCTTTTCTTATCAATATCGAAGCCCCTCCAAAACTGGAGGGGCTTTTGTCCGTTTCAAGGCCCGATTTAGTATATATTAGAAGTATCAACTGATGAGGTGATCATATGAAAAAAGGACGACTCGAAGCTTTTACAGACGCAATTTTGGCAATTATTTTGACCATTATGATCCTGGAGTTTAAAACGCCGGAATCATTCCAGTTTAGTGCAATTTATTCCCAAATTCCTTATCTAATATCCTACGCGATTGGCTACTTATTCATTGGGGTGGCTTGGTATAACCACCACTATATGTTTGCTAAAACCCGGTGGATTTCTCGAAGGGTTTACTGGGCGAATAATATGTGGCTGTTTACCACGTCGTTTGTTCCGGTGGCAACTGCCTGGGTTGGGCGTGGTTTAAACGAGCAGGGGCCTGAAATCTTTTACTTTATTGTCTTTGCCTCTTGGACGGCCGCGTATTTTTTCCTATCCTACCAACTGGTTAAAGCAAATGAAAAAGACCACCAACCAAAAGCCGCAGCGGCAATTCGGTCGATGGTCATTTATCGATATATTGCAAATTGGAAATTGGATCTGCTTCAAGGAATTGTGACAGTTGTGGCGTTGGTATACGTCCCGGCACTTCAGATGGTCATTGTCGTATTGATGATTGTCTTCATCGGTGCCCGGTTTAATAAGGATAGCGACCACTTGATTGATTAGTGCATGAACAACGTATAGATCCAATATCCCAAGAAGCCGACACACAAGCTGAGTGAGCCAAAAATCATGATTTGAACCGCGCAGACAAATGTTTTAGTTTTAATTTGTTCGTGGTTGAAAATCAGTGATTGTTTGATAATCAGTGGGACAGCTAACAAGATGGAAAATAAGGCCAGTGGGAAGACACCGACATACATGGCGTAAAAGACTAAGAGAACCGCCAGCACGTTGGCAGCATTGAACATGAGCAATGAATTTTTAACGCCAATGTAGTGAACGATTGTCCAACGGTGATTGACCTCGTCTTCCTGGTCATCGCAAATGTTGTTGGCCAACATGATATTTGCGATCCAGAAGAATAATGGGGACGATGCCAGCAGAATTCGTAACAGTAAAGGCGCGTTCCACGTGAACAGCTGGTAGGAGTTGACGTATACTGAAATCAGCGTAATCATAATGCCCATGGCAAATCCGGATGCGACTTCGCCGTATGGGGTACTGGAAATCGGGTGCGGACCCGACGAATACATAATTCCGATGGCAAAACAGATTAAGCCCATCCATAGCAGTGGCAAGCCCACTTTAAAGACTAAAAAGATGCCAATCAAAGCGGATGGCACGACCATCACCACGATCATCGTGCGAATCAGGTTCAACGAGATATGTTCTCGACCGATGATATTGGTACCGGTTTTCCATTTTTCCTCGTTGGAATGCATGTAGTCGTTATAATTGTCCAGCGTATCTACGGTCATGTTGAATAACAACATTGCGATAAAAAAGAGTGTGGCGTAAAGTCCGTTGACCGAGTCCAGCAGGTACCAGCTGAAGAAAAGTCCCGTGAAGAATGGGAAAATGCTTGCGGCTTTGGCCCTCAACTCGACGAGCTCTGTAAAAGTTGATAAACTCATCTTGACCTCCAAATTAATCTAAAATAATTTCAAAAACATAACTTATTATAACAAAGGAGCAGGAAAATGAGTCTGACAAACAAAACCCCGGAAGCAAAGGTTGAATCTTTATTTAACCAAATCGCCGCCAACTATGATGAAATGAATTCACTGATCAGCTTGGGCAATCACAAGCACTGGCGAAAATTGGTGATGAAACAACTCAATGTCCGTCCCGGCAGCTTTGCGATTGACGTCTGTTGTGGAACGGGGGACTGGACGATCGCCCTTGCCAAGGCAGTTGGGCCATCCGGTCAGGTTGTCGGGCTTGATTTTAGTGAGGAAATGCTCAAAATTGCCGATCAAAAAGTTCGGGCGGCCGGTCTTTCGGATCGGGTGACGTTGGTGAAGGGGGATGCAATGAATCTGCCGTATGCCGATAATTATTTTGATGTTGCCACGATTGGGTTTGGCTTGAGAAACGTGCCCGATGCCGACCGCGTCCTGCATGAAATGAGCCGGGTTGTCCATGCTCGGGGTCAAGTGGCCTGCCTGGAAACGTCCAAGCCCACGAATCCGATCATCAAGTTGGGCTGGCAGGCTTATTTTAACCTGGTGCCGATTATGGCAAAGCTGACCGTTAACAAGTACCAGCAATACCATTACCTGCAGCGAACCACCGCAGAATTTGTGTCTGCCGGAAAATTAGTGGAGATGTTTCAAGATGCCGGCCTGACTGACGTCCACTACCGTACCTTTACTTTTGGCGCCGCCGCTTTTCACCTGGGAATCAAGCCATGACAAAATAGCCCTTGATTCACAAGATTAAAAACGTTATCATGTGTTTAACATATTCTAAGGAGTTTTTAATTATGAGCGGTAATTTAAACATCCAAATGAATAGTTGTCGATATTACTTTTGGTTTTTCCGAGTGTGATCTGTGGATAAGCCAAAAGCATTTCGTAATGCAAATTAAAGGCCGCACAGATCACTGAAATTGACTGTGCGGGATAATACCAATGGTGGGTCCTCACAGTCAGTCCCTTGACTTTGAGGACCCTATTTTTAGGAGGAAAACAGTATGAGCAAATTATCAGAGAAAATGAACAAACGGGTGGCGGCATTAACCCCAGCAGCGATTTTAACATTCAACCAGAAGATTTCAGCGATTCCAGACATTGTTAAATTAACGCTGGGCGAGCCGGACTTCAACACCCCGGAACACGTCAAACAGGCTGCAATTGATGCGATTAATGACAATGAAAGTCACTACACGAATTCACGGGGAACGGATGGGTTACGGAAAGCGGCCGCTGATTTCTTGAACACCAAGTACGGCTTGAATTATGATCCTGCCACCCAGGTGATCATGACAGAAGGTGCGACTGGTGCGATCTACTCGGCTTTAACCGCGATGATTAATCCCGGTGACACAGTTATCGTGCCAACACCGATTTTCCCACTATACGTCCCAATCCTGATGTTAGCTGGCGCCAAACCAATTTTTGTCGACACATCAGATAACGGTTTTGTGTTATCACCCGAAAAATTGTCGGCTGCCATCGAAGCTAACAAGGATACTGTTAAGGCGGTTATCTTGAACTTCCCTAACAACCCAACTGGTGTGACCTACCATAAAGATGACCTTCAAAAATTAGCAGACGTCATTTCCAAGCACGACATTATTTGTTTGAGCGATGAAATCTACAGCGAATTAACCTACGACGGCACCCACGTTTCGATGGGGACCATTCTGCCGGAACAAACCCTTGTCATGAACGGGGTTTCCAAGTCTCACGCGATGACTGGCTGGAGAGTCGGCATGATTTGTGGGCCTGAAGATATTATCAACGAGGTGGCCAAGGTCAGCGAGTTTACCATCACCTCGTTGACGACCAACGCGCAAGCCGCAGCCGAAGAAGCCTTCAAGAATGGCATGGACGATGCGTTACCAATGAAGGAAGAATACATGAAACGCCGCGACTTGTTGGTAGCGGGGTTGGAAAAAGCCGGTTTTAGCTGTCCGAACCCCAATGGCGCCTTCTATGTCTTTGCCAAGATTCCTGACGGCTTGAACCAAAATAGTGAAGAATTCTGTTACGACTTGGCCAAGGAAGCCAAAGTGGCGTTGATTCCGGGCTCATACTTCCTGCCGGGCGGTGAAGGTTACGTTCGAATTAGTTATGCAGCTAGTGAAGACACCATCCAAACAGCTGTCAGCCGCATTCAAACATACGTTGATCAACAGTCAGTCAAATAAAGGGAGCTTGAGTTATTTTGAAAATATTAATGTATAACGTTCGACCAGACGAACAAACCCCACTTGATGCCTGGGTTGAAAAAAATGGCATTCAAGTCGATACCAATTCAGTGCCACTGAACGCAGAAACCGTTGACCTTGCCAAAGGATACGACGGCATTGTCATCCAGCAACACGGGCCTGTTGCCGACCCAGCAATTTATGAAAAGCTTCATTCATTTGGCATCAAGCAGATTACTTTGCGGATTACGGGATATTAAATAATTGTTTTTGACCAAGCCAATAAAAACGACTTGGTGGTGACCAACGTGCCGGCTTATTCACCCCGATCAGTCAGTGAGCTTGTTTTGGCTGACGTCATGGGGCTTCTGCGTCACATCGGCGAAGTCGGCGAACGTGAAAAACATGGCGACTTCAGTTGGAAAGGCGTTGAAGCCCGGGAAATTCACACCTTAACGGTTGGCATTATTGGCGCCGGCAAAATCGGCAGCGCGGTTGCCCGAATCTTTCGAGCACTCGGTGCTACTGTGATTGCGGCTGATCCGATTCATCGACCAGAGCTCAACGACACATTGACTTACGTGGATCACGAAACAGTTTTCAAAACGGCAGACATCGTCACCATGCACACGCCGCTGACCGATGAAACCCAGCACATGATTAATGCGGCCGTTTTAAAAGAAATGAAGCCGTCAGCGATTTTCATCAATGCTTCACGGGGACCGGTTGTCGACACCCCGGCGTTGGTTGCTGCGCTTGAAAATAAAGAAATTGCAGCTGCAGCTATTGATACATTCGAAGGTGAGAATACCATTGTGGGTCAGGATTTGACCGGCCAAGAAATTGATAACGACAGCTTAAAGAAGTTACTGGCAATGCCAAACGTCAACGTCACCCCACACATTGGCTTTTATACTGAAGTAGCGGTTCAAAACATGATTGAAATTGCGCTAAATGACGTGGTCACGATTTTGAATGGTGAAAAGAGCCCCCATCAGGTCGGGTAGTGTGATTGTTTTAGCGGAGGGACATTATGTCAGGAACTGAGTTTGCCGCGTTGATCCTACTCGTCTATGTTGGTGGTGCAATTTATTATTATTTTAGTGATAAAAAGCCTTCGAGTTTTGTGGGCTACAGAACGTCACAAAGCCGCAGCACGCCCGAGAAATGGCGTGCATCACAGAAATGGTTTTATCAATGGGCAATTAGTTGCCAAGCGATTTTGGTGATCATTGACTTATTCATGCCATTGTCAATTGGGGTGAATGCCGTGATTTTAATCGTGTATTTGTTGATTATGAGCTTCTTCATTGAGCATCATCTTCGAGAAATGCGATCATAAAAAACAAAGAAATCCTACCAG